>CALELC010000085.1 GCA_937904535.1 uncultured Planctomycetaceae bacterium | reverse complement strand
ATCTGGAGTTATTACCAGGGTGCTTATCGCGATGAAGGCAAAAACGCCGGGGCAACTATCGTCCTGAGCCTGAACCAAAAACAAGGCTGGTTTTGGTACATCCCGCTGCACGACGGGATCACCAGTGTCGGCGTGGTCGCCGATTTCGATTACCTGTTCAAAGGGCGCAAGAGCAACGAAGCGACGTACTTCGAGGAGATGGAGAATTGCCCAGCGGTCAAGGAACGGATCTCTGGAGCCACCCAGGTTTCCGAGGTAAAAGCGACGAAGGACTACACCTATCGCGCCAGCCGCGCTGCGGGTGACGGATGGGTGCTGGTCGGCGATGCCTTTGGATTTCTCGACCCGTTGTATTCGTCGGGTGTGCTGTTGGCGCTCAAATCAGGACAGTTGGCGGCCGATGCCATCGTCGAAGGGCTAGCCAAAGGCGACACATCCCAGGCCCAACTCGGCAAGTGGGAGGCTGGCTACGTGCAGGGCATGAATCGCATGCGCCGCCTGGTGTGCGAGTATTACGATGGCTTCAGCTTTGGTCAGTTCGTGAAGAAGTTCCCGCATCATCGGGGAGGAATCACTGACCTGTTGATCGGTGATTTGTTTAAAGACGAACTCGAACAGGTCTTTGCAGATATCGATTCGATGAAGGTCAGCTAAGCGGCCGAAGCCATTTAAAACCTGGCTCCGCCTTGATAGCAAAATGTCACGAGTGATTCGATCGGCGGATGGTTGTCGCCCGCACCGCCGCCGAGATTAATCTAGCCGGCCGACAAAATCCGTCGCCGGTAATTCAGCAGGCACGCACATCAACCTCCAGCGGCCTCTGCGATTTCCGATCAGTTGATCGGCGAAGCAGCGGCCGCTGATTTAGGTTGCCTGGAACGGGTGTCGGGCCTATTTCGACTTCAGATCGAAGTCGACTCCTTGGTTGCTGCCGCTCTTGATGCTGGCCTTCAGCCCCGAGTCTTCCGGCCGATTGTAGGTGGTGGGGATTTCTGACTTCAACGCCACCGTACTCGTCGGACTGGCTTTCAAATAAGCTGTCTCGTCGTTTTCGGTTGCGGCTCCCGAACCGCCGGATGCGGCAACTTTAGTGATCCCCACACGGTACTCACCGGTTGCGGCGCCCGATCCGACGTCTGTGCTTTGCGCATCGGTGAGCTTATAGACACCGGATTCGTCTGTGGTGCCGACGGCGGGTCGCCCCGTTCCACCTTCGACTGGTGAGAACACCACGGTGGCTTTGGGGACGGGATTGCCATCAAGGGTGACGCGACCTTCCACATAATTCACGCTCGGTCCACCATCGCCACAACCACCAAATACAGCAACAGCAAATGCCAAGACACAAAACATCAGCGGGCGCATATTGATTTCCAAGATGAAGAGACACGAGAGCATCAAGCGACGAACTCGGGGGGCGGTAGCGAGCTAACGCCACCGCCCCCCGTAAGACCAACGCAATCAATCACTGGTTCTGGAGCGCACTCTCACCACCAGCGACGGAGCCCATCGCTCCCCACACACCCCAAAGAGAAGGTCCTTGATAAGTGCGGGAGTTCGCGGGCTGGGCCGGCATCGACCGCGTCAGGTCCCCGGTGTCGATGGTTTCCGACACAAACCGCACACCCCCATCACACATCGCCACCTGCGCGCCGCCGGCATGGTAGCTACTGGGTGGTGTCTGCGCGCCGTTCTCAGCATTGTCATTGGCGCAGTTTGGGCCGTTGGGCGGAATGATTGTGAAGAACCCGCTGAACAAATTGAGCGAGTCGCCCCAGCGACGCCCCGCCCCCCAGCCTGTATCGCCCCAATTCTCTTGCACTGCCGGAGCGTACGCCAATGTGTTATTGGGTCCGCGAACCGCCAAACAAACCGACGGGCTGAATGGACCTCCGACGTTGATCGCGACATCTCTCGCTACCCCACCTTTAATCGGATGGCTTGCGGGATTGCTCCCAGCCTGGCGGCCAATCACGACTTCAGCCAACATCACCGTATTCGAGGTGCCGTCTTTGATCTTGCCAAAATCGCACTGCCCTTGGAGGCCATTTGCAAACGCACCGCGCCACTCCCAGTCATGAGAGTTCATGTAAATATCACCGCGATTGCAGTGATAACTGGTCGGACGCGGGTCTTCCGGAGCAATCTGAACCGTGTCGGAGGGACAGCGGAACGTGGCGATGTGCGTTGCGAAGGGGCCGGGCACCCGTGGCGTTACCGAGCTATCCCAAAATGCCCATGGCACACCACCAACGAGGTGGAAAGGCTCGATACGTTCGTACAGCGGCTGCTGCTCGATATACGGAAGTAAATGGGTGAGAAAGCCGAGTCGATCCCAGGTGTTGGCATTGTTGAGCTTGGCTTGCCAGCGAGGATCATTATTAGCAGCAGGAAAACGCTTGTAAGTGTCGTGATGGTTGTGGACCGCAAGGGCGATCTGCTTGAGGTTGTTCGAGCATTGCATGCGACGAGCTGCCTCTCGCGCTGCCTGAACTGCCGGCAACAACAAACCAACCATCACGCCGATGATAGCAATCACCACCAGCAGTTCGACGAGTGTGAAACCTCGTCTTAGAAAAGAACGCTGCATCATCCCCAAACTCCTCAGAAAAGAGAGCTGTCCGACGCGTAGCCAGCGGTAAAGAAGAGAACGATTCACGCTGGCTAAAATGCCTAAACGTGGCAATCTGATCACCATGCTAGCCCTACCACACCCCCCTGTCAACCAAATTGCGACTCCATCCGCCGTTAAAACACAAATAGCGAAATCTAAATTCACACAGCCGACTTTTTCACGAACCACCACTTGACCGCGAACATTCGTTCACAATTCAGCTGCCAGCAGTGACACTGATCGTATCGCTCAAGGCCCCGTATTCTCGACGCCTGTAAACCCGTTTTTAGGATTCTCTGGAGCTTCAACAGCACTGTTGCCGGTAGCAATGCCTGCCTGAGCAATCCCTTATTGGCCAAGGGCTCAGTCACCTTTGACGGTCAGCCGGTAGCAGGCTTTAACGGATCGTTGAGGCCTGTCAATGAAGGCGCAGGGATCCCGCTGATGCGAGCACCAATGCAGCGGGCAAGTTCGTGCCGCGAACTCAGCAGGGCGGCCCCGGCGCCGGCATCACTACCGGTGGTTACAAGGCCACCCTCTTAAATGCACGGATGATAGGTACTGGAAGGATGCCAATGACGTCCGCAGGCGCCGAAGAAGAAATCATCGAACCGGAAAAGGTGCTGCCGCGTAAACCTAAGTTTCAAAGCAGTCCACCCCTCGCAGCCACCATCGTCGTGGGCCAAGCGAACGTGTTTAAAATTGGCATCCAGAACTTGCGGCGCGCCGCGCGGCGCCTATGTGCTGGGCACCGCGTCCGCCGGCACGGCGGGTGTCGGTTGCGGGTTATAAGGCATCATCAGGGGTGCTGCTTGAATTCCGCTCAGCTCATGCCAGCCGCTGTCGGCGATCTGCTCCCCGAGCCGAGTGACTTGCCGGAAATCATCATCACTGGCGGGCGTTCCAGTGATTCGTCCTGTAAGTTCACGACAGATCGTATCGGCTGCCTCACGGATCATGGGGTCTTCGCTCCGCTGCGCATGCAGGCTAGTCACCAGAATGGTCACGGCATCTTGCACCAGGGACGAGATAGCCGACATCCGGCACTGCCGATCGGCCAGTCTGAGCTGATGGGTCCGCATCACATCACTGATCGCAACTCGTGCCTGAGAGAGTTGCGTCTGCGCGAATGCCACATGCCGAGCCAGCGTCCCCGTGAGTCCAGGCACCTCGCTCCAGCGGCTCGGCAACATCCGCTGCGCAGCGTACCACCGCGCGTACGCCAGTAGCGGTTCGCGTAGCGCCCAGAAGTGTGCGGGGTTAGCGAGATTGGGTCGAGCGATTCCGCGTTGCTGTAGGATTTGTCCAATCGGTTCAAAAAACTGCTTGCCATGTTGTTTCACGAGCGATTTGAACAGCGCCATACTCAACATTTCTCCTTCACCTTCATAAATACAAGGTGCGAGAAACTCATGCACGTTGTCGCCGAACGGATGGCCCTGCAGAAACGAACGTCCACCATGGGTTTTCATCAGCAGCTCGATCGCGGCGGTCTTCTGAGCTTCGCTGCCAAATACCTTGGCGATGATACATTCCATCTCGCCGCGGTAACCTTGATCCAATAGCCCGGCGCACCAGTTTGCCAACGCATCGCTCGCAACAATCATTCCGGCCAACCTTCCGATCCGCCGACGGACGAGCTCACGGCGATCGATGGCTTGCCCATACGTGCGGCGAAACCGCGCCCATGGCAACATCTCTGCCAGCATCCAACGCATCGTCCCAGCCGCATTGGCACACAGCGCCACCCGGCCCAGATTCAGCCCATGATAGGCAATCGTCAAACCATCGCCGCTGGTCGGATACAAACGGTTTTCGACTGGGACTCGAAAGTTTCGAAACAGCAGTCCTTGGTTATGAGCCCTTCGCAACGCATGGAGGCCATAGGCTTTCAACCGGAACGTCTCGTCCTCCTGTCGCGGCAGGTCGACGATGAGTACCGCCGGTACATCGTCAATCTTACAAACCAATCCGATGGTTCGTCCCAGCGTGGCATTGGTGATGAACAGTTTTTCACCTGTGACGAGATAGTGCTCCCCGTCGAGCACCGCTGTCGTCCGCAGGGCCGTCAAATCGCTGCCAGCTCCTGGTTCGGTGAGCGCAAAAGCAGACAATCGCCGACCACTGGCCAGTTCCGGCAAAAACCGCTGTTTCTGTTCGTCGCTACCGAAAGTCCGCACAGGATCGACCGCTCCGATACACCCATGGACCGACGCCAACCCGGCGACAGTCGGCTCGACGGTCGCCATCAGCGTGATCAGCCGCACGAATTGCTGCATCGAGGCACCGCTGCCGCCATACTGCGACTCCACCAGCAGCCCCCAATATCCGGCAGTCCCGAGATCGCTCAACACGCGTTCGCTGATCTTGCCACACTCGTTCAGTAGACTGCCCGCGGCGAGATGCGAGCGGACCACGGCCAACGAGCGATTTATTACTCCGGCGACTTGTTCGCTGGGATTGTCAGCATGTGCTTGAAATAGCTCCGTGGGCACCTGGCGATCCCAGACCGCGCGATGAATCGGACTCGCTGCTGTCTGATATTGCCGCGCGAAGAGGGTTTCCACCTGATCATCCGCCGAGTCGATTGCTCCGGTGCGGCGGATTTCATCTTCCGATTTGCCGCCTAGCCGCAGTGCTGTCTCGGCAAACGAAGCCGTGGATTTAGGTTCCGATTTCATGCTGCTGCTCCTTCCGTCCTTCGCACCTCAAGTCGAGATCAACACCCTCCACGATCGCCCTCGGCGGCTCAAATCGGGGGCCATAGATCGACGCCATCATCTTGAGATTCGTGGTTAAGACTTCGGTTCCAATCGACTGAATCAGATGCAGAGGTCCTCCTCGATGCGGTGCGAAACCGGTTCCCAGAACCATCGCTAAGTCGATCGCCCAGCCGTGCTCGACAAATCGCAATTCCCAACACCGCGCCGCCTCGATCAACATGGGGTACACCAATCGACGTTGGATCGGCGTGAGTGAATCGGGCAGGAACCCGAGGTCCGCTTCCCCGTCCTGTCCTCGGCCGCTGCCCGACTCACGTTTCACTCCGGCCGGCAAGTCGACCGGCTTCCCCTTCTTGCCATGTGGATAGTGGTAAAAGCCGCTTCCCGATTTCTTGCCCAGTCGCTGCTGCTGGGCCATCGCTGCCAGGGGAGTCGCAACCGTGTCGGCATCCGCGATCACCGCGTGTAACGCTCGGGCGACATGCAAGGCGACATCGATCCCGACTTGGTCGAGCAGTTCAAGCGGTCCCATCGGCATCCCGAACCGCTTCAGCTCGTGATCGATCGTGGCGACGTCGTATCCATCGCTCACCATTCGCACCGCTTCGCCGAGATAGGGAAACAGCACTCGATTGACCACCATGCCCGGTGAGTCCTTCACCACCACTGGCGTTTTTCCCAGCGCTCGTACCAGGCTCACCAGCCGAGCGATGGTTTCGTGACCGGTCTCAGGCGCGGCAACCACCTCGACCAATTCCATCGAATGGACTGGATTGAAAAAGTGCAGGCCCGCAACCTTCGCTGCTCGCTGGGTCACGTTGGCCATCGATGCAATCGCCAGCGATGAGGTGTTGGACGCAAGGATCGTTGACTTGGGAGTGCGGCGGTCGAGCCCACGGAAGATTTCATGCTTAACCGATTCTTGTTCGACCGCTGCTTCAATCACCAAGTCGACGCCATCGAGCGCATCGGGATCGTGTCGCACCGGCACCTTAGCGACCATCGCTTGCACCTGTTCCGGTGACCAACGTTTGCGTTTGGCTTGACGTTGGAACAGTTCCTCAATGCGCCGGCGGCCCGCCTCTGCGGCTGCCGCATCGACCTCGCGAATCACCACCTCAAAACCGCGGTTGGCGGCTAATTGTCCGATCCCCGCGCCCATTACCCCCGCACCGACAATCCCGATCGAACGAATGGGCCCAGTGTGTACTGCCCGATTCTGCTCGCCCCAGGTCGCCGGATTTCGTGCGGCTTCCCGAGCGAAGTACAGATCCAGCAGGTTACGGTGAGTCGGTGTCGAGACCAGCGAAACAAATTGTTCTTGCTCCACCTGATACCCATTGGCCTTCCGATCGAAGCTTGCCGCCACAGCCTGCAATGCGGCCTCGATCGCCGGGTAATGCTCGCGCTGTGCCGCCGTCTGACGACGAGCATGGGCCAACACCCAGTGGTGCCCGAGTCGTGTTCGATCCAGCAGATGCTGCCACCATGGCGGCTGTGAGCGCGGCCGCAGGTTCGTGTCACCGCGCAGCACCGCTTCGATAAACTCCTCGACTTCTCGATCCCAGTGCTCGGGTGCAATCGCTCGATCGACGAGCCCGATCCGCTCTGCTTGAGCCGCATCCAGGAAACGACCACTGAGAATCAAATCGAGCGCCGCACTCAGCCCGACGGTCCGCGGCAGACGCTGCGTCCCACCCCATCCCGGAATCAACCCCAGCTTGATCTCCGGCAATCCAATCTGGGTTGAACTGTTGTCTCGCGCTAGTCGGTAATCACAAGCCAGCGCCCATTCGAGACCTCCCCCCAAGCACGGCCCATGAATCACCGCCAACGTCGGCAGCGGCAACTGTTCGATCCGCTCAAACAACTTCTGACCGCGGGCGACGAGCTGGCGAGCTTCGTCCAGCGACTCGATCGCAGCGATTCGCCGTACGTCCGCACCGGCCAAGAAGCCGCTCTCTTTATGGCTACGAAAGACGACCATCCGCGAGGAGGACGAGGAACCGAGCGCAGCGACGATCGCTTCCAGTTCTTCCAACACGCCCGCGTCTAGGACATTCAGCGGACGCTGGGGGACAGACAACGAAACGGTGACGACGCCGCGCCGATCGCTGTCGACAGTAAAGTTCACATACGCTGAATCCGACATTGCCGCCTCTCCCCAGGAGGGAACTAAGCATCCAGTTCGGTTTGGACCATCATCGCCACGCCCTGGCCGCCACCAACGCACAGGGTTGCCAGCCCCCGCCGTAGTCCGCTACGGCGGAGCTCTCGGAGCAGCGTCAACACCAGGCGTGTGCCGGTCATGCCGACCGGATGTCCGAGCGCTATCGCACCACCGTTGACGTTCATTCGCTGGATGTCGAGCGTTCCCAGCGGTCCGTCGAGCCCCAGTTCTTGCCGTCCAAACGCTGCTGACTCCGCCGCCCGCCGACAGGCGATCACCTGTGCCGCGAACGCTTCATTGAGTTCGATGCGATCAAAATCAGTGAGCATTAGGCCGGTCTGACGCAGCAGCTTCGCAATCGCATACAGCGGCCCCAGCCCCATCCGCCGTGGATCACAGCCGGCGATCGCATAGCCGGTGACGTATCCCAAGGGCTGGATCGGCAGGTGCTCTACTTGTTGCGCATCGGCCAATACCAGTGCTGCGGCGCCGTCGGTCAGCGGACAGCTGTTGCCGGCAGTAACCGTCCCACCGTCGCGTTGAAACAGAGGCCGAAGCTTCGCCAATTGCTCGAGCGTTTGGTGCTCGCGCGGGCCGTTATCACGTTCGACTTCAATTCCACTCTGCTCGACAGGAACAATCTCGCCACTGAAGAAACTCTGGAACTGCGCTGCGGCCGCTCGGGCATGGCTTAGCAAGGCAAACTCATCTTGATCGTCTCGACTAACGTTAAATTCCTTCGCCAGCACCTCGGCGGTTTGGCCCATGTTCAACCCGCACACCGGATCGGTGAGTCCCAATTCGAGTCCTGCCACCGGTTTGAAATGCTGGGGCCGGAACCTCGCCAGCGCTCGCAA
Source organism: uncultured Planctomycetaceae bacterium (assembly GCA_937904535.1). GTDB lineage: Bacteria > Planctomycetota > Planctomycetia > Pirellulales > Pirellulaceae > UBA6163. The sequence goes on along the minus strand of CALELC010000085.1, from coordinate 2,175 downwards.
TCGCTGGCCCAATGACTTGGCTTTGCTCAGCCGCAACCAAGCCTGGAAGCCTCCACGATTGACGAACATCGGAACGTTCGACATCGACTCGGTTCCGCCAGCGATGATCACTCGCCCCGCAGCCGTGGCACTTTTGCCTTCGTTCGGACCGGCAACGCCGGCACTGGACGCGGTCCCTTGAAAGTGAATGGCCTGCCAGGCGGCCACAATGGCTTCCATGCCCGAGGCGCAGTTCCGATTCACGGTGTGGGCAATCCGATCCTGAGGCACACCCGCCCGAAGCGCAATTACCCGCGCAAGGTTTGCCGCATCGGGCTGCCCGGCCACGTTTCCCATGATGACCTGGCCGACTTGTTCGGCGGCGAGCCCGCAATGACTGAGGGCGCCGGCAACCGCAATCCGCCCCAGGTCAACGGCCGTGCAATTTTGCAGCTCCGTAAACGCTTTGCTCAGTGGCGTCCGCACACCGCCGAGGACTGCCAAGGGAGCAGGTTTGCCGTTCATAGTCGCTCTCCGTAGTCGGTCTTACCGTTGGATCCCGCAGTGGCAACCAAAGGCTCTCCATTTACCGACGAAACCGGCACTTCGGCAGTCGCTTGCACCTGAGGTGTTCGCAGATGGCGGCGGACAAGCTTGCCGAGGAAGTTGCGCGGCAGTTCACCTTCGCACCGTTCATAAATCCGCGGACACTTGTGCTTGGACAGTCGCTCGCGACAGGTTTTCCGCATCAGCGATTCATCCCACTTCGCCCCGGGCTGAAGTTGAATGAACGCTTTGACGATCTCGCCGTAATGAGCGTCGGGTTGGCCCACCACTGCCGCGCCCGCCACACCAGGCACCTGGCACAGCACCTCCTCAACCTCGGCCGGGTAGACGTTGAAACCGGCCGTGATGATCAAGTCCTTCTGCCGACCGACAATCGTGTAATATCCGTCAGCATCGACGGTCGCCAAATCACCGGTATGCAGCCAACCGTCTTGAATCGCGGCAGCGGTTGCACCAGCGTCCTGCCAGTAGCCGAGCATCACTTGCGGCCCCCGAACCAGCAGTTCACCGACTTCGCCCGGTGGTACCGCGTCCGGTCGGGCCGCATCCGGCCCCGCTGTACCCGCAGCGACGATCTTCGCCTCGGTCTCCGGGAGACACAAACCGATGGTGCCATAGCGGGGCGGCTGAAACAGCGGCCCCACATGCGTCACCGGGGAGGCCTCGGACAGTCCATAGCCTTCCACCACCAAGGCACCGCTGTGCTGTGAGAATTCTTCGGCGATTTCGCGTTCCAGCGGTGCCCCGCCGGAGATCACCCACCGCAGCGAGCTGAGGTCAGCGGAATGCATCCGCAAGCGATCATTGAGCGCCGCCAACATCGCGGGCACGGCGTGAAACACGGTCGGCCGATGCTGCTCGATCAACCGGATCACCTGCCGCGTGTTGAAGCGGTGATGCAGGACGAGGGTTGCCGCCATCGCCGCTCCCCCCATCACCGTCGCCGATAGCCCGTAGCTATGGAAAAACGGCAGCACCGCCAACATCGTTTCGCGACCGAAACTGCGATCGGTCCACACGTATTGCTGCCAAGCATTGGCGACCAGATTCTGATGACTGAGCGTCACCGCCTTGGGCTGAGCCGTCGTGCCACCGGTTGGCAAGATGTATGCCGCATCCCGCCGCGGATCGATCGCAACCGGATTGAACTCCCGCTGAGTCTGCTCGATCTGTTGCCAAAACCAACTCTCTGCTGCACCGCTGGGCAATGACCAGCAGCCCGTGTTCTGGTGCCGCTTCCAGAGGTAACCGAGTTGCTGTAGCGCCGGCAAATGTTCGCGGATCGAGACCAGTAAGGTCATCTCCACGGCCGGATCGCCCGTCACCAATTGCGCAAGCATGTCCAAGCAAACCACAAATCGACAGCCGCATCGCTGGAGCATCCGCCGCACCTCAGCGGCCGGCATCAGCGGGCTGAGCGCAACAGCAATCCCGCCAGCGCGCCACACGCCGTTGATCGCGATGATGTACTCAGGAACATTTGGCAACAGAATGCCGACACGTTCGCCGCGACGCAGCCCCAGACGCTGCAACATTGCCGCACACCGAACCGCGTCATAATTCAGTTTCTCATAGCTCCACTGCTGCTGCCCGTAGACGATCGCGGTCCGCTGCGGCAGCGTCGTCGCC
>CALELC010000084.1 GCA_937904535.1 uncultured Planctomycetaceae bacterium | reverse complement strand
GCAGGTCGGCATCGCCAGCGTCTGGTACGAAGGCAACACCTGCAACATGCACCTGTTGGACCTCGGTCTGCATGTGAAGGAAGGGGTCAAGGAAGCCGGTTTGATCGGTATGCGGTTTAACACCGTCGGGGTCTCGGACGGGATCTCGATGGGCACCGAGGGGATGAGCTATAGCCTGCAAAGCCGCGACCTGATCGCCGACTCGATCGAGACGATCATGGGTGGCCAGTGGTACGATGCGCTGATCGCGATCCCAGGTTGCGACAAAAACATGCCGGGCTGTCTGATGGCGATGGGGCGGCTCAATCGCCCGGCCCTGATGGTCTATGGCGGCACGATCAAGCCTGGCCACCATCACGGTCAAACGCTCGATATCGTCAGCGCTTTCCAGTGTTACGGCGAGTACATCGCAGGCCGGATCAGCGAAGAGCAACGCAGCGATGTCGTTCGCTATAGCTGCCCCGGCGCGGGCGCCTGCGGCGGGATGTATACAGCCAACACGATGGCCTCGGCGATCGAAGCGCTGGGGATGTCGTTGCCGTACTCGGCGACGTTACCCGCGGTCGACCCGGGCAAGATCGATGAGTGTCGCCGCGCCGGTCACGCGATCGCGAACCTGCTGGAACTGGACCTCAAGCCGCGCGACATCATGACCCGAGCAGCGTTCGAGAACGCGATGGTCGTGGTGATTGCACTCGGCGGCAGTACCAACGCCGTGCTTCACTTGATCGCCATGGCGCGAAGCGTGGATGTCCCGCTAACGATCGATGACTTCCAACGCGTCAGCGATCGCATCCCGATGCTCGCCGACCTCAAGCCAAGCGGCCGGTTCGTGCAAGAAGATTTGCACACCGTCGGTGGTACGCCGGCAGTGATGAAGTATCTACTGGAGCAAGGTTGGCTCGACGGCTCGTGTATCACTGTGACCGGCAAGACCGTGGCCGAGAACCTCGCCGATCTGCCGGGACTGAAGGAAGGCCAACGGATCGTGCATCCGGTAACCAATCCGATCAAGGAGACCGGTCACATCCGGATTCTCCGCGGTACTCTTGCTCCCGAAGGTGCGGTCGCCAAGATCACCGGCAAAGAAGGGCTGCAGTTCTCTGGCCCGGCAAAGGTGTTCGACAGCGAGGAAGACATGCTCGCAGCGCTCGAGCAAAAGGGTATCGCCAAGGGCGATGTTGTGATCATTCGCTATGAAGGCCCCAAGGGCGGCCCCGGTATGCCGGAAATGCTGACGCCGACCAGCGCGATCATGGGGGCTGGTCTCGGTGCCGACGTGGCATTGTTGACCGATGGCCGGTTCAGCGGCGGTTCCCACGGGTTCATTGTCGGTCACATCACGCCCGAAGCCCAGGTCGGTGGGCCGATTGCGCTGGTTCAAAATGGCGACATCGTGACGATCGACGCGGTCACCAATTCGCTCGACGTGGCGGTTTCAGCAGAGGAAATGGATGCCCGCCGCGCCGCCTGGAGTGCACCACCGTTGAAGGCGACTCGCGGAACGCTCTACAAGTACATCAAGAATGTGAAGAGCGCCAGCGAAGGCTGCGTTACTGACGAATGATCGTCAGCTGAAGCGAACAGTTGCGAAACAGAAAAGGCCTGCGGCGTTTGCTGCAGGCCTTTTGCATGTCACTTTTGGCTGAGTGCTCAAAGTCTGTGGTTGACGCTGCCGGCGTCCGAATGACTGCCGCTCGGTCGCGTAGCGCATTCAAACCTGCCCCGCGGTCAGACCGCGGGGCGATGGGCGACCATCGATCGCTCAGTGATCGATGCAGGTTTCCAGGTAGTGTGCCAGCCGGTGGAAATCGCTGCCCGGCTGAATGAACCGTACCTTGGTAACCAACGTTTCCGGATCGATCAGATCGTCAAACGGCACGTACTTCAGATCGAACTGGCCGGTCACCGAGACCATCACGCCATTGAGTTTCTTCTCAACCAAAGCGCGGTAGCCGCCGACCCCGAGTTGCGAACCGAGGATCACGTCGAAGGCTTGCGGCGGGGCGCAGCGAGCCTCGTAGCCCATCTGGATGCCGTTGATCTTACGGGTGCGGCCGGTCCGTTCGCGATACCGCTTCGAAACCAAGTCGCTCATCCGCGAGGCCAGACTGATCGCGGAAATGTTGATGTGTCCGTGGTCGTCGCGTTCCACGCCTTCAAGCGCCTTCGCGGGCAGGTACTCGGCGAGCCCTTCGCCGAGCACAATCGTGCCGTATTCGCGACCTTCGCGTTCGCGGGCGAGCATCATGTCGACGATTCGGTCAACGCACTTATCGACCGCCATCACTTTGCGGCTCTTGCCGGTGGCCGGATCGACCTCGGTATCAGCCATCTCGCCTTGGATGTCTTCGACGCTCATCACCATGCTCGCTTCGCCGGCGATCGCGGCACCATAGGCGAGCCAACCAGCGCTGCGGCCCATAGCTTCACAGAGGAAGTAGGCACGGCCGGCGGCGGCATCAAAGTTCAGATTTCGCAGCTCTTCAGCAAGCGTCTCCACCGCGGTGAAGTAGCCGAAGGTGAAGTCGATGCCCGTGTAATCGTTGTCGATGGTCTTGGGCAGGTGCACGATCGGAAAACGCCGCGAGCCCGCAGGCAGGTTATCCTGGAACAGCTTCAACTTGTTGGCGGTCTTGAGCGTGTCGTCGCCACCGATCGAGATCAGGGCGTCGACTTCCAGCGAGCACAAGCCTTCGTAAACGCGCCGCAGCGGCGCCACCAGTTCGGGATTCTTCAGATGCTCGGGGCTGCTGATGTGCTTGCCAGGGTTGGTTCGCGCGGTCCCGATCATGATCCCCCGGCTGGTGCGGGCGTGATTGATCAGGTCATGGGTGAACCGAATGTAGTCGGTGCCTTCTTGCAGCGGTCCCGCAGCGCTGTACTCGGCCAAGCGGCTATAGCCGTGCTTGATGCCGAACACCTGGGCGCCTTCTTCGAGAAATGTGAACGCGGCTGCGCCGATCACCGAGTTGGCGCCCGGCGCCGGACCGCCGGCAAACAGAATGGCGACGCGTTTGATATCGAGGTTGTGTTGGTCAGGCATGCGGTAGCCTCTGAGATGTATGGGAGAATGAATCAGTGCCGGATCAGTTCGCGATCGACAAAGGTGGTGTCACAGCGGCCGGCGATGAACTCGGGGTGCGTGAGCACTCGTTCGTGGAAGGCGGCTGTGGTGCAGATCCCTTCGACCTGCAACTCACGCAGCGCCCGTCGCATCGTCTCGATCGTCTCTTCGCGAGTCGGACGATGAACGATCAGCTTGCCAATCATCGAGTCGTAGTACGCGGGGACCGTGTAGCCGCTGTAGACGTGCGAATCGAATCGCACACCGAGACCGCCAGGGGCGAACATCTTGTGGATCGGTCCGGGGTTGGGCTGGAAGTTGCGATCCGGATTTTCGGCGTTGATCCGGCATTCCATCGCAGCGCCGATGCAGGGGATTTGATCCTGCGTGCGCGACAGTTTTTCGCCAGCGGCGATCCGAATCTGTTCCTTGATCAAATCGACGCCGGTGACCATTTCGGTAACCGGGTGTTCGACCTGAATCCGTGCGTTGACTTCGATGAAGTAGAAGTTGTCGTCTTTGTCGACGATGAACTCCACGGTGCCGGCGTTGGTGTAGTGGGCACCGCGGATCATCCGCACGGCTGCTTCGCAAATCGCCGTGCGCCGTTCCGGGCTCAGCGTCGAACTGGGGGCCTCTTCGATCAGCTTTTGGTGACGGCGCTGCACGCTGCAGTCGCGTTCGTGGAAGTGAACCACTTCACCATGCAGATCCGCGACGACTTGAACTTCGATGTGCCGCGGCCGCTCAACATACTTTTCAAGGTACACGCCCGCGTTGCCGAATGCGGCGAGCGCTTCGTTGCGAGCTGCCGCCAGCGAAGCGGTGAGCGTCGATGGGTCGACCGCCACTCGCATCCCCTTACCGCCACCGCCAGCCGTCGCCTTTACCAGCACCGGATAACCGATTTCCGCCGCGACGCGGAGCGCCTCGGCGTCTTCTTCGATCAACCCGTCGCTGCCGGGCACGACCGGTACGCCCGAAGCGATGGCGATGGACCGAGCCGTGTTCTTGTCGCCGAGCTTTTCCATCGCCTCGGGGGTGGGGCCGATGAAGTCGATCTCACAACTGCGACAGACTTCGTTGAAATGCGCGTTCTCCGACAGGAAGCCGTAGCCCGGATGAATCGCATCGACGTTGCCGACTTCGGCCGCGCTGATGATTTGGTCGATCCGCAGGTAACTGTCGCTGCTCCGCGGTGGGCCGATGCAGTACGCTTCGTCCGCCAATCGCACGTGCATCGAATCAGCGTCGGCCTGGCTGTAGACCGCCACAGTTTCAATGCCCATCTCGCGGCACGCGCGAATGACTCGGAGAGCGATCTCTCCACGGTTAGCGATGAGAATCCGGTTGTACATAGAGACGCAGAGGTCGGGCCGAAGGGGCAAAAAGAGGTCGACGCGGCTATGAACTAAGCCGAGGTGTCGACCTTAAATAGGGGACGCCCAAAATCGATTGCTTGCTGGTCGTCGGCCAGTACCGCGACGACCTGGCCGCTGACTTCAGCGGGGATCTCGTTGAAGACCTTCATCGCCTCGATGATGCACACCACGGTGTCCGCGCTGATCCGCTGTCCGACCTTCACAAATGGTTCGGATTCCGGGTTGGGGCGGGCATAGAAGGTGCCGACCATCGGAGCCTTGATGGTGACGATATGGGCGCCTTCGGTTGCCGGAGCAGCTGCTGGTGTCGCGGCTGCCGGGGCCTGCGGAACCGGTGCGGCTGCCGGGGCAACGCTCATCGGAGCCATCGCCACCGCGCTGCCACGCCGCAGTTTGACCTTTTCACTTCCCTGGCGAAGGTTGATCTCCGTCAGGTCATGGGTCTCCATCAGTTCGATCAACTGGCGCAGCCGATCGAGTTCAAACACGTCGCCGGGGCTGTCGCCCTCACTCTTGCCGCCCGAGTGTTTTTCACCGCCGCTCTTCATGCTTGCCAACCTATTCTCGCCAACCGGATGTTCACGAACTGCTACGCCGTCACGGGTGCATGTTGTACCGCAACCCTGCCGAGCGATCGAGACCACTCAGCCGTTGCTTCGGCACCCAACTTGAGTTTGGGATTATGCTAACTAGGCGAGCGGGCGCTGCGGCGACACCGGGTCGGCTTGGCCGGATTGCGAAGCGATTCGCTCAATTAACCCTACGATCACGACCGCGGCGATCGCCAACGCAACCAAAACCAGCAGGTTGCCGTCCCACTCGCTCACCGACACCACACGAAACTGCTGCTCATCAAACGGCAAGTTCGCCGTCGCCTCGGTGGCCTGTTGCAAGGGCCAAATCTTACGCAGCGAGCCGACCATCATTCCGACCAGGGCCGCCATCGTCACATCGGGATGAACTCGCAACAACCAGTGGAGCAGGCGCGAGAACGCAGCCAACCCGATGATGCATCCTGAGGCGAACAACGTCAGATTGGTGATCAATCCCAAGGAAAGATCGCCATGGACAAATTGCTTGATCATCCCCAGCACCGGATGGTAGGTACCGAGCACCAGCAGCACAAACGCACCGCTGATTCCTGGCAAGATCATGGCGCAAATCGCAATCGTGGCGGTAAAGAATAAGTAGGGACCAAAGTCGCTGGCCTGGCCAACCGGCAGCAGCGCGATGCTATACGCCAGGAGTCCGCCCGCCACCAACGCCGCTCCTGCGGCCAGGGTCCAACGCTGCACCGACTTGGCCACGATCCAACCGCTGATCAGGATCAGCCCAAAAAACACGGCGTACGTTTCCGGCATTCGGTGCTCGAGCAACCAGTGCATCGTGGTCGCCAAAGAACCGGCACCGATCACCAGCCCGATCGCTAGTGCCACTAGAAACCGCAGGTCGCAGTGCTTCCACAGCGCGGCCCACTGACCACTTCGCAACAGCGACAGCGCCGTCGGATTAAAGCTGTTGATTGCCCGCAGCAACCGCTGGTAATGCCCCAGCACCAGCGCTACGGTTCCGCCACTGACTCCAGGCACGGTATCGGCGGCTCCCATACAAAATCCGCGGACCATGTTGAGGAGGTCCTGCGAGAGCGACGCACGTGCGTCGGTAGCGGCCGCGGGTGACCCGGCTTCCGGAGTCGGTGATACAGTTTCAGTGGCCATAAGGGGGCTTCGGTCGCCGTTGTCGAGATGGAGCGAAGAACTGGTTCAGCAGGAAGGACTTAAAAATCAGCCCTAACATACTGTGTGACGCCGCGGCGGTTCAGGAGAGAGTGGTAAACAAAACCATTGACGACTTGGGCAGACGGCAAGTACATTCGCGCAAGCGACGAGTCACTTCTACTCAGTCTTTCATGGGGGTTTGGGGAGTGGCCGCATGACAATGTCGTGGGCCCGTCGCCCGACGACAAGACAGAAATCGGCAATCGAAAGAGAATCGTTCTATGGGCAAGCCCACCGGATTTAAAGAATTTGATCGGAAGAAAGTAGCTTGGCGCCTGCCGGTGGTCCGTCTGAACGATTACGACGAAATCTATACCGATCCCAAAGTTGAGCAACTCCGCGAGCAAGGTGCACGCTGCATGGACTGCGGGGTGCCGTTTTGCCAAAGCGCCACCGGTTGCCCGATCGATAACCTGATCCCGGAATGGAACGATCTGGTTTACAACAATCGCTGGCGAGAAGCGATCGATCGGCTCCATAAGACGAACAATTTCCCGGAGTTCACCGGGCGGACCTGTCCGGCACCGTGCGAAGGCGCGTGCGTGCTCGGGATTACCAACCCGCCGGTGACGATCAAGAACATCGAAAATGCGATCGCTGACCGCGCTTGGGCCGAAGGCTGGATCGTACCGCAGCCACCGAGCGAACGGACAGGCAAGAAAGTCGCGGTCATCGGTAGCGGCCCGTCGGGTCTGGCAGCCGCCGATCAGCTCAATCAGGCTGGCCACTCGGTAACCGTCTACGAGCGGGCGGATCGCATCGGTGGTTTGCTGCAGTACGGCATTCCAAACATGAAGTTGGCCAAGACCGTGGTCCAGCGTCGAGTCGACAAATTGGCTGCCGAAGGCGTGAAGTTTGTCACCGGCGCCAACGTTGGCAAGAACGTCGATGCCAAGGAAGTGATGGATTCGCACGACGCGGTGCTCCTGGCCTGCGGAGCGACCAAGCCACGTGATCTGCCGATGCCAGGCCGCGAACTGAGCGGCGTGCATTTCGCAATGGAGTTCCTGACCAGCAACACCAAGCAATCGGTTCATGGCGATCTGCTCAACGGCCAGTTCATCAGCGCCGAAGGCAAGGATGTGATCGTGATCGGCGGTGGTGACACCGGTACCGACTGCATCGCCACCAGCCTCCGCCACGGTTGCCGCAGCTTGGTCAACTTTGAATTGCTGCCCAAACCGCCCGCCGATCGTGCCCCGGATAATCCTTGGCCGGAATGGCCGCGTATTTTCCGCGTCGACTACGGCCACGAAGAATCCGAAGCCAAGTTTGGTCGCGATCCTCGCGAGTACCAACTGCTGACGAAAGAGTTTATCGGCGACGAGCACGGTAAGCTCACGGGAGTCAAATCGGTGCAGGTCGAGTGGACCAAAGACGAGAAAGGGGCTTGGAAGATGTCCGAAGTTCCTGGCTCTGAAAAAATCTGGCCAGCGCAATTGGTGCTGTTGGCGATGGGCTTCCTCGGTCCCGAGTCTTACTTGGCCGAAGCGCTCGGGGTCGAACTCGACCCGCGAAGCAACTTCAAAGCACTGCATGGCGAATTCGCTACCAGCATTCCTGGCGTGTTTGCCGCGGGCGACTGCCGCCGTGGCCAAAGCTTGGTCGTCTGGGCGATCAACGAAGGCCGGGGTGCCGCTCGAGCGATCGACACCTATCTGATGGGGCAGAGCGAATTGCCGGCCCCCGGAATCACTCTCGGTACGGCGCTGGCAACCTAGTACCGGGTAATTTTCCGACCGCTTGTCGCATCGATTTGTGATGCGACCAGTGGTCAGCATGCACCGGTTTGCGGGCCGCTCAGCGTGCGGTCCGCAGTTGCACCAGCCAGGCGCGGCGGGTCATTGGGGGATTTCGCACCGGGAGCTGGTCTGCGCTAAATCCCTGGTTCAATGCCACCGTCGCCCAACGCTCCAAGGTGGTTGTGTCCAGTATCTGCTCGAGCCCCGCGGCATGATCGGGAAAAGGCTCGTAATATTGGCCAACGATCTGCTTCCCGCGCTGGCCATAGCTGCCTGTTGACTGGCAAAGGCCGTGGAACCCACCGCAGCTGCCCCACCACTGGACGAGTTCGAAATCGGGATCTGTGGGCAGAACGTCACTGATGTAGATCGTTGCCGCACCCGTCTGGTGAAGCCGCGTTTGTAACTCGGGAACCGAGACTTCCTGGACCGGACGTTTTGAGGCAATCGCTAGGTGCGCTGCGTGTCCGGCGGCTTGACCGAGCGAAGTCCAAATCGGCTCCAGACGCAATGCACAGAAGCCGACATGGGATGAGCTGACGGCGCCCGGGACCAGCAAGTTGGTTACGGCAGCGGGTTGCGTCCGATCGGGAGTCAGCACGCCGTAAGGAATCTGATACGGAGCCACGCGGTGATAGAACTCGCCGGTGTGCCGGCCATCGAAGCGGCCGCCTTCATGCCCCGTTCCGTGGCAATTCGGGCCGTAGTCGCCCATCGCAATCGAGTCGGTATGCCATTTGGACCGCACGTCGCCAGGAGCTTGATCGGTATCGCTCTGGGTGTACACATACGAGCCGATCATCCGCCGAGCTTCCCGCACGTACAACTGCACCGGAAGGTGATCATTTTCAAGGAACTCGTCACGGCACCAGCCCCACCGGCGTGCATCTGTACGAAACGTTTCGGGGACCGCTGAGTCGTTCTGCAGAAAATAGATCAATCCTTCGTTCCACTGGCGGTGAGCGTCGAAAATCCGCTGCCGCGTTGCGGCGTCGCCCGTCGGCCAGCCCTGGTTCTCACCGGGCAGCGACAGTCTCACTAATCCGCGCGAGACATCGTTAATGTCATATTTTGAATTGGGCAGACCGGGCGTGTGGGCTTTGATGATGCACCGCGACGGATAGCCGAACACGCTCTCGATTTGGCCGCTGGCAAGGATGGGCAGAACGCCTAGGAACTGCTCACGTTCATATCCCGGAGGTGCCGCTGGCATGACCCGATTCTCCGGGTCGGTCGTCATGATCAGCCGGAAGTTGTAGCCCTGTACCTGGGAATCGGCATGCTCCGGGGCCAGCGACTCACCGTAGACGTGACGGCTTTCGCGGCCGACGTGAAAGGGTACTCCGGCGGCAGCCATCAAATCACCTTCGTAACTCGCATCGATGTACACCGCAGCGGTGACCACGAACGGCGGCGATTGCGGCCCCTGAAAAACGGCTCGGGCGATTCGCTGAGGCTGGCCCGGCGCGACAACTTGGGACGCGGCACTGAGCGGCTCAGCGGGTTCTAATTCGACGCTTGCGAGCACGTGCGACCGAAGTACGGTGACCGTCGGTCGCTCCGCCAGCATCTGCTCGAGCACCTTCAGATTGACGCTCGGTTCACCCTGCGTTCCGCCGAAGCTCGCTTCAACCTGAGCTGATGCTTCGCCATCGGTGTGGCGGTAGTAGGAATCGACGCGGTGGGCAAACTCGCGGAACGTGCCAGTCAGCCCGGGAAATGTGCGAAAATCGGCATGCGAGAGCCCATTGGTCGTCAATCCGCCGATTCGCACCGTCGGCTCTACGAGTAAGACTTCTTGGCCGTCATCCGCGGCGGCCAGGGCAGCGGCGATTCCGCAAGGTGTCGCGCTGTAGACGATGACGTCGTACTTCCCGCGGATACGCGGTTCTTCGGCCAGAGCCGATGGCATCAGGAGCAGACAACTCAATCCGCTCAGCAGAAAACCGCAGCACAGCATGACTTGGACCGATCGGCGACAGGGGGGGCCGTAACGGGAGCGCAGCATGGCGTGGACCTGAAGGCTGAGTGAGATGACAGCAGAGGGGATGTCCAATAAGCTACTGGGCTACATTGCCAGATGCGAGCAGACCCGGGATCGCTCCGCCGCGCTCGCACTCTGAATCGCTCGACACAGGCCACCGGTCTGAGACGCCTGAGTCTCGAAGCCCTAACGCAGCAGCGCGACTTCGACTTCCAGCCCCGGCCCAAAGCCGAGCATCAACCAGGGACGCGGTCGACGCTCTTGCACGAAGCGATCGAGGATGAACAGCATCGTCGGCGAGGACATGTTGCCGTGATCGGCCAAGACTTGGCGAGCCGGTTGCAGCGCCTCGTCGCTCAACTCCAGCGCCGTCTGGACCGCACGCAGAATCCGCGGCCCGCCCGGATGAATCGCCCAGCCTTGGATGTCGGCAAGCTGCAGTTGATGCCGGGCCAGCCAGCGTGTGAGGTACTCGCGAAGCTGGGCTTCAATGATCCCCGGCACTTCGGCCGAAAGCGTCATCTCAAAACCGAAATCGCCGATCCGCCAGGTCATCGCTTCTTGTGATTGCTCAATCAGGCGCGAGCCGG
>CALELC010000083.1 GCA_937904535.1 uncultured Planctomycetaceae bacterium | reverse complement strand
CGCTTGCCGCGCGGTGGTGTCACAGCACATGTGCGTCATGTAGCCTGAGATCGCTACGGTGTCGGCCCCAACTTGCTTGAGCCACTGATCCAACTCTGTCCCGGTGAACGATCCGGGCAACTGCTTGTCGATCAGCACCTCGCGCGGCCGCTGCTCGACCTCAGGATGAAGCTGCCACATGTCGCTGTGGAGCCGGAAAATCGGCGACTGCGGATCGGCTTGGTGATGCCGAATCACTGCCGTTGGTACTCCCGCCTTTGCTGCCTCGTCCATCATGTGCAGGATCTGATCGAGATGGCCGCTGGGGTAACTGATCGGCAAAGCACCATCGAAGTACTCCCGCTGGACATCGATGACAAGTAATGCGCGTTTCGTCATTGGTCGGTTGGCAACAAGAGAGGAGGAATGCGGGACACCCCAAAACGGCGATGTCCCGATAATTCAGGGACACACAGCCCGCGTCAGTTCGGTTTCAAGCCAGCGATGGGCATTTCCGCTCGGTACAGTCCGGTGCGAGCGGTGATGTACAGCGTCTTGAACTCGGGGCCACCGAACGTCACGTTGGCCGGCTGCTCCGCGGTTTCCACCAGCCCACGGAACTGACCTTCGGGTGAGAAGATTTGCACCCCGAGGTTCGAGGTGATGTACAGGTTGCCTTGCTCGTCAACCACCATCCCGTCGCCACCGGTATCCGTCCGGCCTGCGGGCTGTCGCAGTGTGCAAAATACCTGGGCCTGGCCGATCTGGCCTGGGGCCGTGATGTCATACACCAGCATCTCTGCTTGCTGCGATGGGATCACGTACAGCCGCTTGCCGTCGGGTGACAGGGCGATGCCGTTCGGAGCGGCGATATTGCCGGTGACCTGCGAAACCGTGCCATCGGCTGCGCGGTAGTAAACCGCTTGAATCTCCTGCGGCAACGGCTGCGGAGCACGATAAAACGGATCGGTAAAATAAATTCCACCCTCAGCATCGACCACCAGGTCGTTCGGAGCGTTGAATCGCTGGCCGTTGAATTGATCAGCCAGCACTGCGGCTTTTCCATTCTGCGGATCATAAGTCACGATCCGGCCATCCATCTGGCAAGCGACCAACTTGCCAGCGAACTTGCCGCCAGCACCGTAGACGATCCCATTGGTATGGGCCGACTGATCGGTCAGCACGCTGAACTCGCCAGCCGCATTCAACGCATACACTTTGTTCGCCGGGATGTCGCTGAAGTACAGCACGCCCTTGGGATCGTAGGCTGGGCCTTCGAGGAACTCAAAGCCGTTACGGATCAGTTCCACTGGACCGACCGGCGCGATCGTTTGTACCGCGGCAGCCGGAGCGTCTTGAGCGCGCAGGCTGGGGCTA
>CALELC010000082.1 GCA_937904535.1 uncultured Planctomycetaceae bacterium | reverse complement strand
ATTTATTTCTACTGCGGCGGCCTACAGCTCTACCCACAATAATCTCGGATGGACCACAATTACTGGGGGTACGATCCGTTCAACTATTTTGCTCCCGATCGCCGCTACGCTGCCGATCAGTCGCCAGGCGGACCAACTCGCGAGTTCCAGGCCATGACCCAGGCCTTCCACGAACACGGACTGAAGGTCTTAATCGATGTCGTCTACAACCATACCGGAGAAGGCGGCGCTGCTGAAAATGGAGCCGTTGCGAGGTTGTTATCGTTTCGCGGGCTCGACAACGCTGCCTACTATGAACTGGATACGAATCCGCGGAATTATGTGAACAACAACGGGGTGGGTCCCAATTTGAACGCTGCCCATCCGCGGGTTCGCCAATTAGCGATCGATTCGCTGACGCATTGGAAGGATGTTTTAGGGGTTGACGGCTATCGGTTTGACCTCGCGTCCGTGTCGGGGAACACTTGTCTGAGCGGCTGCTTTCATTTCAACAAGTTTGATCCTCAGAACATCCTGAATCGCGCCGTGAACGAGCTGCCAGTCCGGCCGTCTGACGGCGGCGACGGTGTGGATCTAATCGCCGAGGCCTGGGGCATCGGCGAAGGAACTTACCAAGTCGGTCAGTTCCCGCAGGGTTGGGCGGAGTGGAACGACAAGTTTCGCGATACGTTTCGCACGTCGCAGAACCGCCTTGGGATTGCTCCGGTTCCTCCTGCCGAGTTGGCGCGCCGATTTGCTGGCTCCTCCGACCTGTTTCAAGACGATGGTCGCAAACCATGGCATTCCATCAACTTCATCGTCGCGCACGACGGCATGTCGCTGAGAGATTTGTACTCATTCAACGACAAGCAAAATCATCAGCCTTGGCCTTTTGGCCCTTCCGATGGTGGCAGCAACAATAACATCGCATGGGATCAAGGAGGTGACCCGGTGTTGCAGCGGCAAGCCGCTCGCAATGCGATGGCGGTGCTGATGCTTTCAGCAGGCGTGCCGATGTTCACCGGTGGGGATGAGATGTACCGGACGCAGTACGGGAACAACAATCCCTATAATCTCGATTCCGACAAGAATCACTTGGACTGGGGCGACGCGGATCGCTTTCCACAATTTCTCAACTACACCCAGCGATTGATCGCGTTTCGTCAAGCGCATCCGGCACTCCGCCCCACCGACTTCTTTACCGGCCGTGATTCCAACGGCAACGGGCTGAAGGACATCACCTGGCTGCGGAACAACAGCGCCGAGGCGGACGGAGCGTACCTGGATAACCCCAACAACCATTTTCTGGCCTTTCGAATCGACGGCAGTGAGTTCGGCGACTCAGCGGCATCAATCTATGTTGCCTACAACGGTTGGTCTGGTGAGGTAACAGCGATGTTGCCGCCAAACCTACCGGGAAAGCAGTGGTTTCGTTGTGCTGACACCGATCGGTGGATGGAAGGTCAAGCCAATTTTAAGCCGAGCGGCGAAGAGGACCTGCTCACCAGCGAAATCTACAAGGTCAACCCACGCTCGATCCTGCTGTTGATTGAGAAATAGACGCATGCTGGGGCGATCGAATGAGAGCATTGCCGACAATCCGCCATTGAAATACTTCCTGCGTGACAATCCCGTGCGGTTTTGAATCGTGAGGTTGTCAGGTGCGGCCGACGGTTGGCTTTTATTAGCGCACGCCACGCACGGCAACCGCCAGAACGCTTGTAACGAGTTGTCCCCAGCAGCTGTTAGCCCCTGGAACCCTTCCGCGAGCAGGTTGTTCAGCGCGCCGCTGCGGCAGCTGGCGCGACGATGGCAGGGCAAGTGTGAGACGGCGGATGGATGCATCCGTGCTGACCGTGAACGCGTTGCAGGCGCCACAGGCGTAGGAGTTGGCGCTGGCCGGTCAGCCAGCTGCCCCCGGCTGTCCTGGTCCTGGGCAACCGAAGCAAATCTGGGCCACCCATTGCTAGCGTTTCCACGATGAAGAAATGGATCAATCGGCGACGCACTGTGCAGAAAATTGCAGAGGGTACGCAGGCCTTTGCAGCTAGCCGGACCTGAGGGGGCTTGAGCCTCCACAAGATCCCGCAGGGGGAATGGCCAGATCGACTTTTAACAGGCTGCTTTGCGTGAAATGGTCCGGGGACGCGTGGTGGTTGGCACGCGAGCTGCTTAAACGTGCGCTCACCACACTCAGGCTTAGGTCGCGCGAACCGGCGGGCGCTGAACGAGAGTCAGAGCCGCCCTGTCCCGCCCTATCTACGAGCCGAATCCGAATGCGTCTGGCACTTTGAGTCTTATGCCGGCGGCAATCCTTAGGAAATGTTATTCAATGCGCAGCAGTTTTCTGTTCACGATGGTGATCACGGTCGCCTGCCTTTCGCTTTCCGGCTGCAATGCATTCAGCGAGGCATTCGGAGAGCAGTCCGACGGTGTCGCAACGGCCGCCGGCCACGACGACCACTCTGGAGCAGCGGGACACGATGAGGGCGAACACGGTGACCACGGTGAGGGCGAACATGAGCACCCCAAGCACAAAATCGTCGTAACCAGCCCGGTCGCTCAGGATATCACGCTCACCCAGAGTTACGTCTGCCAGATCCACTCGAGCCGCCATATTGAGCTTCGAGCGTTGGAGCGAGGCTATCTGCAAACGGTGGCGATCCGTGAAGGACAAATGGTGAAAGCGGGCGATCTGCTGTTCAAGATCTTGCCGACCCTGTACGAAGCCAAGCTCGATGCAGACATCGCTGAGGCACAACTAGCGGCAGTGGAGTACGACAACACCAAACGACTGGTGGAGAAAAATATCGTCTCGGTGCAGGAGCTCAAGTTGGCCGAGGCAAAGCTTGCGAAGGCCCGCGCCCAGGTAAAGCTTGCTCAAGCCGAAGTGAACTTCACCGACATCAAAGCGCCTTACGATGGGATGGTCGACCGACTGCACGAGCAACAAGGCAGTCTCATCGAAGAAGCTTCGATGCTGACCACGCTGTCAGACAACAGCTCCATGTGGGTCTACTTCAATGTCCCAGAGGCCGACTATCTCGATTACCAGGCGTCGCTTCGAAATGGCCAGCCCCAGGATCAGATGGCTATTCAGCTGAGGCTTGCCAATCACCAGGTGTTTCCCTATCCCGGGACCATCGGCGCGATCGAGGCTGATTTCAATAGCGAAACCGGCAATGTGGCTTTCCGAGCCGATTTTCCCAATCCCGATGCGCTGCTTCGCCATGGACAAACCGGTACGATTCTGATTCATCGCGTGTCGCCCCACGCGATCGTCATCCCGCAGCGGGCGACCTTTGAAATTCTCGCTAAGAAGTACGCCTACGTTGTCGGCGAGGATGGTGTGGTTCGCCAACGCGAGATCACCATTGCAGACGAACAGGATGACATTTTCGTGATCAGCAGCGGGCTCGACGTGAACGACAAAATCATCCTCGAAGGGATTCGTCAAGTTCGCGACGGCGACCACGTGGAGTATGCATTCCGCGATCCCGCCGAAGTTCTATCCAATTTGAAATATCACGCGGAATAGGCGGAGCTGACATCGGTTGGTCAATCGCGGGCAGTCCGCTCGCGATTCCGGCCCAACCGTCTGCCCCATCAGCAGGTCGTAGGACCTCTGCGATTGCTCCCCCCCTTGCTAGGCCACCGCGTCTAGCAAGCTTTCCTCACTCCGCAAACCCTCCCGTTTCTATCCTCCCGCAATGTTCGCAAAGTTTCTTCACCGGCCAGCCCTGGCCATGGTCATCTCACTGCTCATCCTGTTCATGGGGGGATTAGCAATTGGGGTGCTGCCCATTTCGCAGTTTCCGTCGGTCGCGCCACCGAGCGTTCGCGTGTCGGTCTCGTACCCAGGTGCCAGCGCCAAAATCCTCATCGATTCGACGATGGTAATTTTGGAGCAGGCAATCAATGGCGTCCCGAACATGCGTTACATGTTGAGTGATGCCACCAGCGCTGGTGAAGGCACGATCCAGATCATTTTTGAAC
>CALELC010000081.1 GCA_937904535.1 uncultured Planctomycetaceae bacterium | reverse complement strand
CCAGTGAATCCTTGCCGGAGGAGACTCAGACGGAGCCGACCGACGAGCCACTAGAGCTCAGCACGATGGACGTGGTGTCGGTCGCAGACTTATCACTGACGGCCCCCACCGTCACCCCGGTCGCCGCCGTCGAAATGCTGAGCAGCCGCACCAGTGCCTCCTCAAGCCTATCCAAGTTGCTCAAAGGTACAGCCGGAACCAATGCCCAATTTGCCGGAGTGGAAGGCGGTGGCAACCATTTCGTCTACCTCGTCGATAGCTCCAAGAGCATGCGAAACTTCAACGAGGCGCGGAACGAGTTGTTGCGGTCGATTGAAGCCCTGCAGGCTCACCAGCGGTTTTACGTCGTGTTCTACGACGAGAGCCCCGCCTACATGCGGCTCAGCGGCGGGAATGCTGACGAACCCACGAGCGTCCTTGCCACGGATGCGAGCAAGCGGGCACTGCGACGCTGGGCAATGACGATTCAGCAACAGCCCGGAAAATCTCCCACCGAGGTGCTGCCATTCGCGTTTAAACTGCGCGCCGACGTAATCTTCCTGCTCTCTGACGGCGAGTTCGCTGCGCAGACCGAAGAGGTCATTCGCAAGCACAATCGCCGCGACAATTTGTTCGGCGAGGACGGTCCGATCAGTATCATCCACACGATCCGCTACCCGGGCTATTCGGCCGCCGAGGCGCGGAAGGCCGAAGAGCAAATGAAACGGATCGCTGAGGAAAACGGTGGCCAATACCGCAACGTCGTGTTGCAATAACCGTCGGCCGAACCGGACCTACCGCAACTTGCCGACGATGATGCAGGCGTTGTGCCCGCCGAAACCGAAGCTATTGCTCAGCGCAATCCGCACGTCGCGTTGTTGCGGCACGAGCGGCGTGTAATTCAGGTCGCATTCCGGATCAGGGTTTTCCAGATTGATCGTCGGCGGGATCGTCGACTCAACGACGCTCTTGGTGGCAATCACCATCTCGATGCCGCCGCTCGCGCCCAGCGAGTGTCCGAGTGAGCTCTTGGTGCTGCTGATCGCAACCTGTTGAGCGTGATCACCAAACACTTCCTTGATCGCGCGCGTCTCCGCCTTGTCGCCCAGTGGCGTTCCCGTTCCGTGCGCGTTGATGTAATCGATGCTCTGCGGGCTCAGCCCGGCATCCTCCAGCGCCGCACGCATGGCTGCAGCAGCACCGCGGCCGTGTGGGTCAGGAGCGGTAATATGGCTGGCGTCGCTGGTGGTGCCATAGCCAAGCACTTCGCCGTAGATCTTCGCACCGCGGGCCTGGGCGCGGGAAAGCTCTTCGAAGATCACGATCCCAGCCCCTTCGCTGAGCACAAACCCGTCGCGATCTTGATCGAATGGTCGGCTGGCACGAGCCGGTTCGTCATTGCGAGTGGACAGCGCCTTCATGTTCTGGAACGCCGCCAGCCCCATCCGCGTAATCGCCGCTTCGCTGCCACCGGTGATGATCACATCGGTCTCACCGCTGCGGATGCTGCGCAATGCCTCGCCCATCGCATTGGTCGCACTGGCGCAGGCAGTCGCAATCGTAAAGTTTGGACCGCGAAGCTCGTAGACGATCGACAGATTGCCGCCCGCGGCATTGAGCATCATCTTGGGGACGGTGAAGGGACTGACCCGGTCCGGCCCCTTCATCAGCAGCCGTTCGATCTGCATCTCGATCTCGCCGAGACCACCGATCCCGGAGCCGAGAATCACACCGCAACGGCTACGATCCTCGTTGGCAAAATCGAGCCCGGAGTCGACCACTGCGGCACCACCGGCGCGAAGTGCGAACTGCGTGAAACGATCGAGTCGCTTGACCTCTTTCGGATCAGCAAAACCGCCGACGTCGAAATCAGCGATATCCCCGCCGAAGTGAACTTTGTATTCCGAGGTATCGAGCGTCGTCAGGGTGTGGATCCCCGACTGTCCCTCGAGCAGCTTTTGCCAAACTTCGTTAACGCAGTGACCAAGCGGGGTTACCAGCCCCATGCCGGTAACGACGACGCGCCGTTGATTCATCGGGAGATCGGTCCGTCCGTTGCGGGATATATGAGTAACTATTCAAACGTTTAGCATCGCAGCACAACAGCAGGCTCTCTTGAAATCGCAACCGGGCGGATCGCTCTAGCCCAAACTCAAGCGGGCCGAGTCGAACTGAGGCTCAATCCGGGCTGGGAGCAAAAGGAGTTCGCTCCGTGGGCACCGAGCCTAAAAAAAATGCCACCCGCGGAAACGGAGTGGCATTTCGGATCGGTCACGGGCGATTGCCGCTGCGGGACGCCCTGCAGCTTGCTGCCGCTTAGCTGGCGTCAGCGCCCTTGGTGGCTTCGATGTAGTCGATCGCTTCGCCCACCTTCTGAATCTTTTCCGCCGCATCGTCGGGGATGTTGATGTCGAACTCTTCTTCGAGTTCCATCACCAGCTCGACGGTGTCGAGAGAGTCGGCCCCGAGGTCGTTCACGAACGACGTTTCCCGGGTAATCTTCTCCTTATCGACCCCTAGTTGTTCGGCGACAATATCGACAACGCGTTCTTCGACCGTAGCCATGAGTCTCTCCTGAAAAATCTAATTACAGCTTGATGTTGATGGGGAAAAAATCGCGATTTGGGAGACCGGCACTGTCATTGCGGTTGGTCGCGAAGGTTTGGACTCAGTCCTGTTGCCAGCAAACGCGGTCAGTGCGTCTGTCTGAGGGATGAAAGATAGGTCAAACGTGGAAAAGCCGTCAATATGCTCGCCGAGAAAGTCTGTGAACTCGTCGTATTTAAGCGTTGATTGACGGCTTTCCCGTGCTATCAAGCGGTCTGCGGACCGCCTATTATCCAACCATGCCGCCGTCGACGACCAACGTTTGGCCAGTAATATAGCCGGCCGCCGGCGAAGCCAGGAATAAGACCGCTGCCGCGACATCTTCGGGCTTACCGACGCGGTTGGCGGGAATTCGCTTGCGCACTTCCTCCATCACAACATCGCCGAGCTTGGCTGTCATATCGCTCTCGATAAACCCGGGAGCGACTGCATTGACGGTGACGCTGCGATTGGCTAGTTCTTTGCTAAGAGTGCGTGTCAGACCGATCATCCCAGCTTTGCTGGCGCTGTAATTCGCTTGGCCTGGGTTGCCGATCAGCCCCGAGATGCTCGCCATATTGATAATCCGGCCGTACTTAGCACGCCGCATCAAGTTGGCGGCAGCCCGACAACAGACGAAGCAGCTCGTCAAGTTCGTGGCGATCACATCATCCCATTCCTCGTCCGACATTCCGCGCATCAGTTTATCGCGGGTGATCCCGGCGTTGTTGACCAGAATATCGAGCCGGCCACGTTCATCGTGCACCGCCGTAATCGCCGCCGCCGCTGCGGCCCGATCGGTGACGTCGCAAGCCACCGCCTGCGCCGAGCCACCGGCGGCCTCAATCTGCGACACGGTTTCGGCGAGCTTTTCCGCCGACCGAGCCAAACAGACAACGTGAGCCCCGTTGCTGCCCAGGGCGAGCGCGACCGCTTTGCCGAGACCCTGCGAACTGCCGGTTACAACGGCGACCTGGCCGGACAAATCCGCCTTCAGTGACAAATCCATTATTGAAAGTTTCCAAGCTTAACGAGTGAGGATGCCCAAGTTGCCAATCGCCCGGTGGCGTTAGGCTGCCGCTTCGCCATCGCCGAAGCCATCGAGCGGCAGCTTGCGGTTGATCCGCTTGATCGTTCCCCGCAGCACCCGACCGGTACCAACCTCTAAGAAGCCCTGAATCCCGTCGTCGATCATCTGCTGGACCGACTGTTCCCAGAGCACCGGCCCCACCAGCTGACGAGCCAGTAAGCCACGGAAGTCGTCCGCCGTTTGATGAGCCTGGGCATCCACGTTGCTGTACACCGGCAAGGCCAGCGGTTGCAGCTGCACCTCGGCCAAGGCTTCACTCAAAGCCGCTGCAGCGGGCTGCATCAGTTCGGTGTGGAAAGCACCGGCAACGCTCAGCGGAATCACCTTGCTGGCTCCCGCCTCCAGTGCCAACGGCGTGAACCGCTCGAGCGCCGAACGATGCCCCGAGATTGCGATGTTCCCACGGCAGAGTAGATTCGCCGGTTGTAGCACTTCACCCGACTGCCGCGTCTGGGCGCACAGGGCCTCGATAGCATCCAGTTCCATGCCGATCACGCTGGCCATCGAGCTATCGACGCAGTCGGCCGCCGCTTGCATCGCCTGCCCGCGTCGCTGCACCAATCGCAGCGCGGAGTCAAAATCGAGCCCGCCGGCAAAGCAGAGTGCCGAATATTCGCCGAGACTCAAACCGGCTGCGGCGGTGACCCGCTGCAACAACTCCGGCTGCTCCGCCCGCAGCACTTCCACGGCGGCCATCGAGCAAACAAACAGCGCCGGCTGGCTGAACTCGGTGGCGTTAAGACGCTCGGCCGGACCTTCCAGCGACAACTCGGCCATGTCGTAGCCGAGCACTTCGGAGGCCCGGTCGTAACAGGCTCGGGCCGCCGCGTGATGCTCGAGCAGCCACCGCCCCATCCCGACCGACTGCGCCCCCTGGCCCGGGAAGACCAGCCCGATCGATGCAACGTCTAGCGGCATACGGACTATTGCTCGTTCGTTTCGACCAGCGTGCGACCTTGATAGTACCCGCATTTGGGGCAAATCGTGTGGGTCGGGGTCGCGGTATTGCACTGGGGGCAATAGGCGAGTTGACGCTTCTTCAGATGGTCGTGAGACCGACGCTTACCGGTGCGACTGTTACTGTGGTTTCTCTTGGGGACGGCCATCGCTCGTCACTCTCTCGTTGCGGGTGCTTGCACGTCAGACGACGTGATCCTTCGGGGGCGGAACCTGCCTGGTATGAGACCAGGCGCCGCGGTCGGGGTGCAGTAGCCTATCGGCCCCTTGCGCGGGCGTCAACGCTCCTTTGCAAGAATCGGTGCAGCGTCACTTCCGGCACTCCCTGGTAGCAATTGCGGGAACTTTTCAACCCGGCGGCGAATCCAACACCAACGGCGGGAGCATCGGTCGCTGCGATCGATACAACCGTCACAGAATCGCAGCAACGCTGTGCTAATGGCGATTTTCGTTGCGTTGGCACAGGGCTGAGTTACACTTGGTGACGATCAGATAATAGCCTCCCAGTCTACCCGTCTTCTCCATTTTCACACTGGGTGTGTTGTCTCGCTCGAGGCGCATCGCCCGATGAACCTCGGTTTTGCGAGGCCGCTGGGAGCTGATTGGCTCCGAGCTGTCTCGTGTTCAGTCTATCGCAATCATTAACCGCCCCCGTGGCCTTTAAGAGGTTGGTGGATGTCCATCCGCAAATCGAATCTTCGTCCTGACGCTGCCGCAGAATCTGACACCCAGGGGGCCGGAGTCTTTTCACGGCTGGGCAAGCGTCGCCGGGAGCGGCAGGAACGTCGGACACCGCGGAAGAAAGATCGGCGCCGGTTGCTCGAAGCGTTGGAACAGCGGCAACTGTTCGCCGGGCCGAACCTGGTGGGGATTCAGCCCAACGAGTCGACCTTGCTCGTCAACGGCATGGAGCTCAACAGCGCCCCACGCGAGCTGGTGTTCCGCTTTGATGACGACTCGCGGATCGATCCAACGACGCTCGACGGCATCCGCATCACGCGGCAGGGAGCCGACAACGTCTTCGAATCGGCGTTGGCGACAAGCGACCTGGGGACCAACAATCAGGTGTTGCTGGAGTTCCGTGCGGTACAACCGGGCACCGCCGGGGAAGGTTTGGTCGTCAACTTCACGACCAGTTCACGCACGGGCTCGGGTGCCCCGTTGATCAATGTTGCCGATGGCGTGATCAACATCGACCTCAACAGCAACCCGGCGCGGCCGACTCAGGTGCGCGACCTGATCAACGCGGTGAACGCTCACGCCCAGGCCAGCCAGTTGCTGGAAGTCTACTCGGTGAGCGGTGCGACGCTGTTCCCGCTCGGGACATCGGTTCCTACCGGCACCGCGGTCACGCTCCGCGGCGCAAATGCCGCTAACGCCGTCTCGGATGTCGGCACCGGCGGTCAGGTCCGCGTGCGTTTCCTGTCGAACCAACCAGGGCCCGAAGGCCGCGAGACGACCGTGGTGTTAGAACGCGCCAATGCGGGCGGCCCAGCCAATCCGCTGGTGCTCGTCGACGGCAGCCGGATCACGGTCCGTGTCAACAGCAACCCCGGCAACGAGACGACCGCCGCCGAACTGATCAACGCGATCAACAGCAACCCCGAGGCATCGCGGTTGGTAACGGCGATTTTGGAAGCCGGCCAAGGGACGACGCTGGTCGGCAACCGCCCCAACTTCCCGGGCACACTGCGGCTGACCGGCGCCAATGATATTGTGGTCCAGCCGGGCTACGTCGGCTTGGGCAATTCGCCAAACGAAGTGGTGTTCCGGTTTGCGGAAGCCCTGCCGGACGACACCTATCAGATCGATATTTTTGGTAGCGGTCCGCTGGCGCTCACCAATGTTGACGGTGAAGCGTTCAACGACGGCGTCGACGTTGGCCGTCAGTTCCGGATCAACCTCGGGCCGCAGGTGTTGGCGGTGGTCCCTGAGCCGGTGCGCCGCCAGAGCAACGGGTCGCTCAGCCCCGAAGTCGGCGTGATCGAGGTGCATTTCAGCGAAACTCTGCAGCGGTCAACGGCAGAGAACGCCAATTACTACCAGTTGATCTATACCCGTGACACGGCGAACCCGGGTGACGATGTCATCATCAATCCGACCAGCGTCACCTACGATCAGGCAACGAACATTGCCAAGCTGACGTTCACTGGGTCGCTCGCCCGCTTGCCGGATCCAAACGGCGGGTTCTTGACCGGGGCGGCACGGCTGCGGATCGGCAACGCGCAGACCACTCCGTCCGCACCGAGCACGATTTCGGTCGGCAGCGAACCCGGCGATTCCTTTGGCGGCGCCTATGGGCTCGGCGATTTGACGGCGGTCGACAGCAGCGGCACGAGAGCGGTCCGGCTGCAGAGCGAGATCAAGAACACGAGTGAGTTCGGCTTGAACTTCCCCGGCGGCCCCAACGCCCCCGGAGT
>CALELC010000080.1 GCA_937904535.1 uncultured Planctomycetaceae bacterium | reverse complement strand
CGCCCGTACCCGATGCCGAACCCGCGCCCAGCGAGTTCGTTGCTCGCGGACAAGCCGGTCAGTCGTCGAGCAGTCCTGCCTCCGCGGTCAGCAGCAAGCAACTTGCCGTCGCCGAAATGCCGGGTATTCGCGTCGTCACCGAAGGGCCGTCCGAAATCCTGATCCGCGAACTGACGCAGTACGAAATCCGCGTCGAAAACCGCGGTGCCATGGATGCGACGGGAGTCGTGGTGCAAACTTCGTTACCCTCCTGGGCCGAGGTCAAAGGACAGAACGTGACCAGTGGCACGGTTAAGCCGGTGGCCGGAGAGGCGGCGGGACGTCTGGAGTGGACGTTGCCCAATTTGCCGGCTGGTGTCGTCGAACGCCTGTTCGTTCGTATCCAGCCCACGGGCTCGGGAACCTTCGACGTCGCGACCAACTGGACCACGCTGCCGCAAACCACGACCGCTCAGGTCACGGTGCGGGAACCGAAACTTAAGATCGAAATCGACGGTCCTGAAGAGATCATCCTAGGACAAACGCAGAAATACAACGTCCGCGTGCTCAACCCTGGCGATGCAGTCGCGTCCAACGTGTTGTTCAAGCTCGTTTCGCAGTCCGGCGACCCGGTCGAGCAGGTGGTGGGTAGCATTCCCGCAGGCAAGGAGTCGAGCTTCGAGATTGAACTGACAGCCCGCGATTTGGGCGAGCTGCAGATCAACGGTTCCGCCACGGCGGACCTCGACTTGTCGGCTGCAGCCATGAAATCGGTAGCGGTTGCTGCGGCCAACTTGGAAGCGACGATTTCAGGGCCACCGCTGAAGTTCCAACACACCGAGGCGGTGTATCAATTGCAGCTGACCAACAGTGGCCGGGCGACATCCGAGTCGATTCGCGGTGAGGTGCAACTGCCCGCCGGTGTCACCTACGTCAGCGGTTTGCCGGAAGCACGGGTCGAGGGCAACCGGCTGGTCTGGAACGTCGGCAGCCTGGCACCCGGTGCGACACAAGAATTCGAGTTCACCTGCAAGATGGAGCAGACCGGCAATCATCCGCTGACCGTCAGCTGCCAAGGTTCAGCGGGTGGCCAGGTTAGCATCGACATCGAAACCGCCGTCCAAGCGATCGCTGACCTCAAGCTCGCCGTTTTTGATCCGCCAGCACCCGCTGCGGTCGGAGCCGAGGTGGTGTACGAAGTCGAGATCAATAACCGCGGCAGCAAAGACGCCGAAGATGTCCGCGTGATCACGCAGTTCGGCAATGGCATTGAGCCGGTCCGAGTCGAGGGACACACCGGCGACGTGTTGACCGGCCAAGTGCTGTTCCATCCCATTTCGCGAATCGCCGGCGGCAGCCGGATGACCTTGAAGATCGTGGCCAAGGCCGATCGTGCAGGCGACCATCGCTTCCGAGCGGAAGTCCGCAGCGGCGAGAGCGTGCTGGTTGCTGAAGAAGCAACCGTGTTCGTCGAACTTCGCAGCGAACGGATCAGTCGCAGCAGCAGCGAATCGGCCGGCCGCTAATGCAGCCGACCAGAACGATTCGATGCTCGTAAGCGAGACGGCACCCGCACGGTGCCGTCCAGCGCCCGCAGCCCCTCACAGGCATCGCTGCTGGAGGGCTGCGGCAGCGAAAGCGACCTCAATGAGCTCGCGACTTCCAGCAGGTCAGTTACCGGCTACCGTCGGCTGGTAGAGCGGATGGTCTGGACGGCCACCGGCGCGAAGATAGCCCATCAGCTGAACAATCTCATCTTCGGTGAACGTGTCCAACAGGCCCGTCGGCATCATGCTGGTGGTCGCAGGACGAACATCTTCGATGACGTCGCGATCAATATTGGCCAGCGATGAGGGATCCAGCATGTTCGTCAACACCTGCAGGGTGTTGTTGTTCATGTTGATTACCCGGCCAACGATCACCTGACCGTCGTCGGTCAAGAATTGGGTGGCCCCATATTGATCGCTGATTTCGCGGCTCGGCTCGATCGTGGCTACCAACAAGTCGCGCGGTGTGAAGCGTCCGCCGGAGCCGGTCAAATCAGGGCCGAGAATGCCACCCTGCAAACCGATGCGGTGACACTTGTAGCACTGCGCCTCAGCAAACAGGCGTTTGCCTTCGTCGAAGTTGTAAGTGTGCCCTTCGGCGCTGACCACTTCGGCCAAATCGTCGACGGTCCACGCTTTGACGAGTTCACGCGGCGGTGTTGCCGCTTCGGCTTCGTTTCGTGGGGTTGGATTGAGCACTTCTGCCAATCGCGACCGCAGCCCTTCATCCTCGGGCAAGCGGTCGATTGCGACCTTGCGAATGTTGTCCAAGAAGCCGCCGAAGGACATCCCTCCGCGAGCATCAGCAATGTCGGTAAACCACTGGAAGTACTGCCGCCGGAGTTCTTCGGTCCAGCCTTCGGTCACTTCCCGAAGTGCCATGGCATAGTGAATCTGGTCTTCTTGGCTAGGCGCCTGCTTCATCTGCGCAACGGTCCGCTCGACGATTTTCGGTGCCTGGAGATAGATCAGCACTTGTGCCAGTTCGCGGTTCAGCGAGGGGCTTGCTCCAGGAAAATGGGCATTGAGCTGGGCGAGCACCTGCTGCTTCTGCGCAGCGGTCGGGGCGCCCAACCGAAGGAACGTGAGCGCGTAAGCGCGTGTCAAATCGATCCGCGCGGTTTCGGACAGGGAGTTCCAATCCAGTCCGGCGAGCGTGGTCAGCGCCAGATCGCGGTCCTCGGGTTTGCCGCAGCGCGCCAATGCGACAACGGCCGTGATCGCAGCGTGAGGAGTTTTCAGTGTCCGAATCTTGTCACGCCATTGATCCACCGAGCGATGTTCCAAGGCGATCCGGGCTGCCGAACGAATTGCTCGATCTGCATGCCCCAAGTGTTCAATTGCCAACGACAATCCACGTTCCGAACGATCGAGATGGAACTGCTCGAGCTGCTGGCGGAGTTGCCGCAAGGCCTGCTCGGATTGGCCCGCGGCAGCAGCCACCGGCGCGGTTGACTCGTCACCGACATAGCGGATGCGGTACAGACCGGACTGGGTCCGGCGCCCGCCCACGGTCCGGTACATCGCG
>CALELC010000079.1 GCA_937904535.1 uncultured Planctomycetaceae bacterium | reverse complement strand
CCGCAGCAGCCCCTCCGGCGTGAGCCCCAGCCCCCAGTGATTCTCGAGCCCCAGCACCACGCCACACTTTTCCGCTGTTTTGACGCAAGCTTCCAGCGCCTCGATCACCCACGGATAAGCGTCTTCATCGGTGTACCCTTCCAGCGGCGGTTCGATTCCGCGGTTTGCCATCAGCGCATCAAAACTCTCTGACGTTTCCCAGCGCCCGGTGTTGATCCGCATCGTCGGAATCCCAAGCTTATAAGCCAGTTCGATCTGTCCGATCGTCCGGTCGATGTTCTCTTGCCTCCGCTGACGGTCCGGATACAGAAACCCTTGATGGGTCGACATACCGATCAGCGGCAACCCCAGCGCTAAGGCTCGCCGCTTGTAAGACATCAGCTTGCTGTGGCTGAGCAACTCGTTTTGCTGCAACTGATACAGCAACAGTTCCACGCCATCGAAGCCAAACTGATCAGCGAGATCCAGACACTTATCAAAATCGCGAAACTCGTCATTGCGGAAACGCCACAGCGAGTAGCTCGACAACGCGATCGGGTAAGTCTGCCGCGCGCCGGGACTCGGCAGTTGGTCAACCGGTTCCGCGGCCCTCACACCGGCTGCCTGCCCCAGCGGGATCAGCGGCAAGACGCCTGCCCAACCTAAAAAACTCCGTCGAGACTTGTTCACAGTGAGACTCCAAAGGGCAGCAACGGGTCGATTCGCACCAACGAGCGGTGGAATCATTGTTGCATCCACCGTTCGGAGCTTGCAATCGGAACCCCGCTAACGCCACCAACGTCCCCACGATCCCGCCCATCAAATGCGCCAGCGGCAGCGGGACGAAGTTCGGCTCCGAAACGAACAACAGATCACCGGTCACAAACTCATATCCGACCTTTGCGATCAGGCATGCCAACAGCATCATGAACAGAGCCGCCTGACTCATGTCTCGTCGCCGCCAACCTTCGGCAGCCAACCTGGTAGCCATCAAAGCAAACAGTGCCGTATCGATCCCGCTGAGCCCTCGATAACTGCTGATTTCCGGCTGCCAAAACATCACCGCCAGCGGTATCAGCACAGCCGAAACGGCGATGGTGAAAACATACCGCTTGGGCCACCATCGCTCGCAACATCCGCCGAGGATACAGAACATCGCAAGGTCCCAAAACAAATGCTCGGTCGACCAGTGCAACAAGTGACATCCCAAAATCTGATACCACTGAATCGCTGGCGGACTTGCCAGGGGAATACTACAGCATTCGATGAGCGCCGGCACAAAAAACGCCGCAATCGCCCCCAGTGCAACCGTCACTGTTAGGGGAACCGACATCCATAAAGAGATCGCTCGCATCATCAACTCGATTGGAGAGCAAATCGAAGTCCGGTTTCAAACCACGCGGGCCGGATGTCACCGGCCAATCAGCGCTCACATGGGTGAGCGATTGAGAATCAACCGCTGAACTGCTCAGCCCGGCATCGCTCAGCCTGCGGACGGCATCCGGCGGCGACGCGCGGCGAGCGCCGCTGCAGCAGCGAGCCCACTGGCGATCAAGCCGCTGATGGGGTCAATCGCTCCGCCACCGCCGGCACCTGAGTTGCTTCCTGAAGGAGCGGGGAAGAAACGGACGTCGCCCGCGTTGCGGCGAGCATTTGACGATGGCGGCACCGCCAGCGACGGATCGTTCGCGGAGCCTTCATCTGCCTCGCGACTATCCGCTTGCGCTGCAGTCGACACCAGATTCACGGAAGCTGGCCCCAGCCGTGACAGCGACTCCTCGCGCATCCGACTCAGTTCACTGCGCAGCGTTTCCTGGGCCGCCCGATCCCGCTGCACCCGCGTGGCATTCCGCCGCTGGATCGCCCAGCGGGCATACTCGCTGTCGTTCTCCAGCACGATGAACGACGCGTATTCGCTGACAATCGAGTAGCCTTCACACAGTTGCACAATTTCATCGATGGTATGCAGGTTTTCGCGCGTGGCCCGCATGCGATTCATGAGTGTTTGCACTTTAGCGAACGCCCACATCCGTTCGATCTCTGGATTGCTGTCGTCACTGTTCGGAAACTCGACTTCCAACTCCTGTTGGAAAGGCTGACCGAGCACTTCCGCAGAAACGGTAACCTTCGCCGTGCCCGCGTCACGATAACGCCCCATCATCCAAATCGGTGCCCCATAATACAGGTCCGCCAACCGCTCCTGAGCCAAGTCGCGGATACCGACGCCCTCAATCTCGATGCGGACGTTGGTCGCCACAGGCCGCATCAGCTTCCGCCGGAATGCTTCCGCCTGTCGCTCAAAGTTATCTTGATGCGAGATGAAGGCAGCCAGCCCACCAGCACTCTCTGCTAATTGCTTCAGCAGCGGCCGATTGATGTCATTGCCGACGCCGATGCAAAACACGCGCGTGCCCGCAGGAGCGTCCTGAATCGCTGCGAGCAACTCGGCCTGTTCGCGGACCTCCGTCATCCCGTCAGACAAAATCACCACGTTGAGCGGTCGGTCTTCCGACTTGTATTTATAAGCTGTCATCACAGCAGGCCGGAGCACGGTGCCACCGCGAGCTCGCTGGCCCAAGAGAAAATCCTTAGCAGCCTGCTTCGACGCATCGCTCACATCGCTCAGATTCCGGAACTGCAGGGTAGGCTGAGTGTTAAAAGCCATCACCTCAAAACGATCTTCTCGTCCAAGAGCATCGATGAAGCTTCCGACGGCCTTGCGAGAAAGCGAAAGCTTACCTTCGTCGGCCATGCTGCCTGAGATGTCGACCACAAAGACATAGTCCATTCCAGAGGCAACCTCTTCCAACTCTTTGCCTGCCGTGAGCGACAACATGAAGTAGCCGTCTTCGTTCGCTTGCTTCGAGGTCACGACGTCGATACCAGTGTGCGGGCGTTCGGTGTCATAGCAGATCACGACATCACGGCTGAGATCGCCAGAGGGCACCTCCAGGCTGGCCCGCGTGTAATTCGACGTGTGACTGGTAATCGCAAACTCATCACCGTGCGACGGACTCTGCAGCTCGATGATCGGAATCTCGCTCTTGACATCCAGCGTCAGGGCGAACCTCCCCGTCGTGGTCGCATCGATTGTCCCCTGTGTGGTCGTCGCCAAAGGATAGACATAGGTTGCCGAGTTGTGATCGAAGTTGAGTTGTTGTGCGTAGGTGATGCTCAAACGTTGCTCGGCTCCCGCCGCGATCGGAAACACCCGCAATTCAAACGTTTTGAAATCCACCTGTTCTAATAACCCTGGATCTTTGCGAGTGGTCTTGTAGCTCTCGTAAATCTGCCGAGCACGCTTCTTCTCCACCACTTCGCCGATCATCTCTTTTCCATTGATGATCATGCTGAAGTTGCTCACGCTCGCTCCATTGGGAACAGGAAAGGTGTACAGCGCTTCCACCACACGGTTCTCGGTGTTGAGAAACACCTGATCAACCTGCGTCACGGCGATTCCATTGTTGATCGTGACGTGAACGCTCTGTTCTTTGATCTCAAGCTTACCGCCAAAGCCGCCGTCGGCGACCAACAATCCCGCCGCCGTGGCAGCGGGTGACGTGACAGCCAGTGCCAGGCAACTGGTTGTGAGGGCCAGGACGCAGCACCACCGGTAGTCGCGGATAGACATGTTCTTGCTCGCAGTCGAGGGAAGTGATGGAAATCGCATCGCCAGCTGAGCAGGACTCGGACCACGCCGCAAACTTCCAGCAATAAACACTTGGTCTAACAAGACTTAGCAATCCGACACTGCATTTGGAACCGGCTTCACAACAGCAACGGGTGCGCAAGGAATGTACCTGCGATGTACAATCAGTGAACTTCGGGTTTCATCAGCTGCGATGACTTTTTCTCTGCCCAATTCTCTCACAGAGGCAACTCGATGGCCTGGTTCAGCACCTCTGAGCGACGGTTTGCGCGGCTGGTAGCCGAGCTGAACTACACCAATCCGTTCACCGCGGAGCGCCTGGACCTGGAGCGGCAAGCGCTCGGCGACGAGTTTGAGACGGAGCCCCACCCGTACTGGGCCATGGTCCGCGGAGCCGGTGACAGCACTCGTGGCAACGTGCAAAAGCTCACCGCAAAGACAGAGCGGCTGGTGGAATCGGTGCGCCGCAAGATCTGCGAGGGCAGGGCCCCTGAATCCGGCGAACCGACTCTGTACGACGATCTAGTGCTCTACCTCTTGTTCTACCAATTCTTTGATCATTGGCGGAAGCTGCATGGCGGTGGCGACTCGCGCGAAGCCGGTCAGCACTGGGAATCTTATAGCCAACAATTCGATGACTGGCTCATGCTGCCGGGCGTGCAACTACCCAGCCGCAATGAGAAGGCGCATCTATTCGCTTTGTTCTACCAAGTCTTCCGGGCATTTTTTAATATCTTCGACTGCGTTGCAGGCCATTCGCAAGCTGCCGCCCGACTCCGTGCGCAGATCTGGCAATCCATCTTCACGCACGACCTTCGGCGCTATCGGCGCAGCTTATATCGCAACCTGCATGAAGTCACCACATTGGTAACGGGCCCCAGCGGAAGCGGCAAGGAACTGGTGGCTCAAGCGATTGGCCGCTCGCGATACATCCCGTTCTCTGTGAAGGAAAGACGGTTTGAGGCGTCAGCGATCGACAGCTACATCGCCTTAAACGTGTCCGCGTTTTCGGCCAATTTGATTGAATCAGAGCTGTTCGGCTACTCCAAAGGCGCCTTTACTGGCGCCGAGACCAACCGCGCCGGCTGGTTGGAAACCTGTAGCGAATGCGGCACAATCTTATTAGACGAGATCGCCGAACTTCCGCCGATGACGCAGGTCA
>CALELC010000078.1 GCA_937904535.1 uncultured Planctomycetaceae bacterium | reverse complement strand
GCGTCAGCTGCCTCCGCGGGGCGGAGCTCGTGGCGCTTTCGGCGAGTTGCACCGACAAGGTCATGTTGCAGGACGTTGCCGTGGCGCCGGACTGGATTCTCGCCGGACCGATCGAGGATGTGATGCGTTCGGGCACCGGCGCTGGGACCGGTGGCTTGCAGACTTCAACGTTGGCGATTGGTCTGTCGCGAGCAGCCGTTAACTACGTCGCCCAAGAGGCGATCAAACGCACCGACCTGCAGCCAATTGTCGAGCCGCTCGTGGCGCAGGTCGACGAATTGGAAGCTAGGCTGCTAGCCGCCGCCGCGGGCGACGCTTGTGATCCCGGCGAACTTCGAGGAGATGCGAATCGGTTAGTGGTGCGAACCACTCAAGCAGCGATGACGACCGCGAAAGGTGCTGGGTTTGTGGACGGCCATCCGGTCGGTCGCTGGTGTCGCGAAGCCTTGTTCTTTCTTGTCTGGAGTTGTCCCCAGCCGGTCGCTGCGGCTCAACTCTGTGAGCTCGCCGGGATCGAATCGTAGCGCACCGCTGCCGGCGATGGCGGAAATACCGGCCGCATCGGCAGCTTGCGTTGAGATCGCCTGCGAAGCGCCCAGTCGGGGATTGCTTCGGCGCTCAATTCAGCCGACGATCCGCTCAGGCAGAATCGATCTCCTGCCGAAGGCGGTCGGGCCCGCCCCAGTCCGTCCGCCGCCTGTGCACCATGATTTCCTGAGTGAGCCATGCCCGTTTTTGTCTTCGGACACCGCAACCCTGACACCGACGCCATCTGTTCTGCGATCGCCTACGCTGATTTTCTTCGGCGTACCGGAACGGCGAACGCCGTTGCCGCTTGCTGCGGCCCGCCCAATCAGCGGACGGAGTTCGCCCTCAAGCGCGCCGGCTTGAGTCCGCCCAAGATCATCATGGATGTTCGACCTGAGCTCGACGATGTTTGTCGGCGGGATGTGGTGGTGGCCAATGAGACGGACGTGTTCTATGAGGTCTACCAGCGGATGCATGCGCACTCGGTGCGAGCGATTCCGGTACTCAGCAACAACAAGCTCGTCGGGATTGTCACGCTGCTGGACCTCATGGAATTGATGTTTCAGGGCGGTGTCGATCCGGTTCAGTCGCGCCGGATTCGCAGCAGCCTGACCAAGATCGCTTCGGTCCTCGGTGGCGAACTGGAATTCGCGGTCGAGCCTGATCAGACGGATGATCTGGTGGTCACGGTCGGCGCGATGAGCGCCGAGGGATTTGCGCTGCGGCTGAAAATGTTTCCTGCCAGGGAACTGCTGGTCGTCAGCGGTGACCGTCCGACGATTCAGTTGCAAGCGATTGAGATGGGTGTGCGGGGCTTGGTCGTCAGCGGCGGCTATCGCCTATCCAGCGGACTGATGCAACTGGCTAAGGAACGCGGCGTCACGGTCATCAGCAGTCCGTTCGATACGGCCACCACGACCATGCGGATCAAAGCCGCACGTTTGATTGAATCGGTGGTCGACCGCGAGTTTGTGACCCTGCCGGCACGCATGTCGGTTGCCCGGGCACGGCAACAGATCTTCCGTTCCAATCAGGCGATCTTCCCCGTCGTTGAAGGCGAAAAGCTGATCGGTGTGATCAGCAAAACCGATCTGGCCAATCCGAAAAAGCCGCAACTGGTATTGGTCGACCACAACGAAATGTCACAGGCCGTTCAAGGCGCCGACGAAGCCGAGATCCTCGAGGTCCTGGACCACCACCGTCTAGGTGGTTCGCTGCAGACCAGCAATCCCATTCGGTTTGTCAACGAACCGGTCGGGTCGACCTGCACGCTCGTCGCCCAAAAATTCCGTGCAGCCGGCATCGATCCCTCCCCGGCGATGGCGATTTGCATGGCATCGGGCATGATCAGTGACACGCTTTACCTGCGTTCGCCGACCACCACGAAAGTCGACGAAGAGCTCTTGGCGTGGTTGCAACAGTTCAGTTCGGTCGACTGGGAAGAATACGCCTCCGAGTTCTTTGAAGTTGGCTCGGCGCTTCGCAACTGCTCTCCCGAAGCGGTGGTGCGTGAAGACTGCAAACGCTTTCAAGACAGCGGGATCGAGTTCTCGATTTCGCAAATCGAAGAGATCGGTTTCGACCTGTTTTGGCAACGCAAAGCCGACCTGCACAAGGCTTTGGTTGAAATGGCCGAGCAGGAGCGGCTGGCATTCTCCGCGCTGATGATCACCGATATTGCGACCAACAGCAGCCTGTTGCTGATGAGCCGTGAGCCGGCGGGTTGGGATGAGATGAACTACCCGCATATCGAAGACAACCTCTACAAGCTCGAAAGCGTTGTCAGCCGCAAAAAGCAGCTCCTGCCGCTGATCCTTAGCCTGCTGGAAGTAACGACTCCAGGCCAGTCCTAGCGTTCCGCGCACGCGGCCGCCAACGAACGCGTGCCGCTGCGGTGGTCGCCTGCTTGGCCCCACCGCAGCGGCTGTCGCTTGCCTTCGCTGCGGACACTTCTAACATGGAGTGGTCCGACATCGGACCGCTTTCCCAGGAAGGAAAGTCTCTGCCGGGCAGCGGGAACTTTCGCCTGCCCTTCTGCAATCGCCGCAGGAATCGGCTTGACTTGCAACTGAAACGGAAGTCCTTGATCAATGGGAAGGAGAACCAGATGGCTGCTACTGCGCAGGTGCGGCTTGCAGTGCTGTTGGTCGCGTCGATGGGTTTGAACGCAACGTTATGCGGCCTACGCCCGGCCGCTGCTCAGTCCCCCAGTCTCGCTGGCGTGCGGTTTGACGTGCCGCAAGTGGCACCGGCGGTCCCGGTCGAACTCTCGGCCGACAAGGAGCCTCAGCAGCCTGCTCAGGAGCTGCTCGTCAATCTCGAGCTGACGGTGTCCGTGATCATCGAGTCGTTGTCGGCCCCGCCGATTGACCAGTTGCTGATCGAAATCACGCCCCGCGGCGGCACGGCGATGGTGGCCGACTACGCGCCGCGGACGGAGTTGGCCAGCCAGTACACCGGCGGCATTGAAGTTCAGGAAACCGATGAAGCCAGCCACGCACTGGGTTTGGCGCTCGAGGCCTGCTACGCGCCGTTCGGTAACGGCACCCTCAACGCGAGCAAGGGTGAGAAAAATATCAATTCCACGAAGTACAACCGAGTCGCGCCCCTGCATCTGATCGCAGCCAGCGGAACGACGCGCCGCGGCCGCGGCGTGTACTTTAAGTTTCGTTCGACCGACCAACAGATCATCGAAGGCGACCGGCAGTTGAGCTTAACGCTGCGGGTACCGGCGTCGTGGCGTGGCGAACTGCTAGAGGTCGCCATCCGTGGTGAAAATCGGCCACGCGGTTTCTCCTCAGGCGTCGCTTCGCTGACGGGTCTAGCACCCAAGTCCGAACGAGTGGGAGTGGGCCGATTCCTGGTTGCCACCTTCCGCAGCGATGATCCGGAAGCCCAACAGGTGGCGAGAAAGCTCGCGGACACCGAGGCCGAAATGCGGCGGCGATTGCAGTCCGTGAACAGCACCTCACCAGCGCCGCTCCAGAGTCCTGTAGCCCTCTTGCGGCACGTCTCTCACCGCATCGACTGGAATCAGGAGACGTTGCAACAGAAGGCTGCCGTCACGCTACATCGAGCGCTGGACGGTGGACTTGATCCGCAGCTTGACCGCGACTTCAAAGACTTGCCGGTCGACGCTCGTGTCAGTTGCTTGGACTACTTAGACGCTCGCGGCGAGTACCTACGGCTCACCCAATAAACGATAGGGTGCATCAACCGACTGGACGGTCCGAGGCAAGTGGCAATTCGCCGGTCGACCGCTCAGTTATTGCTGAAGTGCAGCGCAAACGAAGTGTCTCGCCCGAGCGGATTGTTGATGAACTGCTTGTAGCAGCGGGGGCAGAGGTCGTAACGGCCGCGATGAGTGGGCAGATCTTGGTCACTGATCACCGCCTCGCCGTCAATTCCCTCGAGCATCTGATGGAGTTCCGACAGCGAATCGACATCGCCCTCCTGCACCGCGTCCTCAGCTTGATTGCCCACGCAATGGACTTCCATTTGAACCACGTAGCGGGTTTGGTCCGCGGGATCGAGCGCCGCTTGGCATCGGTCACAGGTGTAATGGATCATCCAATCAGCCCCAGCGAGAAAAGGTTTGACAACCGCACTGAAACGCCGCTCCCAATCGAGCAAGCAGCGGTGGATTGACACCGTCTCAGCGAAACAGGCGGTGTGCCGGTCGGCGGTGTGTCGAGGTTTTGCGACGCAACTTTGCCATCCGCGAACATCGAACCGCCAGCGGTTGTCAGGAACGTGAATGCCCTGCCAACCCCGTCTTCATCCTACTGAGCGGCAACGATCACTGGCAAGGCAGACGGGGTAACCGCAACGAAAAAATTCGCCGGCAACAACATGGTAACTCTCCACCACCCATTTGCTTTTTGGACCTCGCTCCAGGTTAGAATAAGTCGCCAGCTTGCCTTGTCTTCCAACCGTCCGATTAATCGCCGCCAAGTCTGATGTCGGTCAGTCCTGCGGCTTCACCCGTGGAAGGATGCGTCACGATGCCCGGCAGTAGTATGCTCGAAACCAATGTCCTGGTGCTTAACCGCTTTTACATGGCTATCCGTGTGGTCAACGTCCGCCGCGCGCTGACGCTGCTGTACCGCAACTGCGCCGAAGTGATCGTGATGGAACAAGGCCAGTTCGTCAGCTATGACTTCGAGAACTGGGTCGAACTGAGTCAACTCTCGGCGCTCGAAAAGCAGCCCGACGAAGACTACATCCAAGCAACTAATTACGAACTGCGCGTGCCCCGTATCTGTCGCTTGACTCGGTTTGATCGGATGCCGGTGCAAACCGTTCGCTTCAATCGCAAGAACCTCTTCGCTCGCGATCACCACCAGTGCCAGTACTGCGGCCAAAAGCCGCCGACCAACAAACTGAGCCTCGACCACGTGATCCCGCGCAGCCTCGGCGGTCAGACGACCTGGGAAAACATTGTCTGTTGCTGCCTGCGGTGCAACAGCCGCAAGGGCGGGCGTACGCCGGGCCAGGCTCACATGAGCCTGCTCAGTCACCCCGTCAAGCCGCGGTTCAATCCGCTGCTCAATCAGTCGACCATTGATCCCCGCTACGAGAGCTGGAAGACATTTCTCGATACGGCCAGTAGTCACTGACACGTCGACCGCTACGGCGGCCGGACAGCTTACGGAGACTCCGCCCGCGGAGCACTCGCTCAAGACGGGCTACCGGACCTCGCGCCAGGTAGCCCAGCTCATGAAGATCAAGATCGCACCAGCGATGACGAAGGTGATATCCATCATCAGGCTGGCACTGCGCAGCGGTGCGGACGCTTCCATACCCAGCAGTCCCATGACGGCGTCCGTCAAAAACAAGACGACAATCACCACCGCTAGTACCAAGCTGATCAGGCTAAGAGCCTTGGGCATTCATGGACCTCGGGATATGATCGTCGTACGGTGGAAATGAAGGGGGAGCTTCGGACGCATCGCAGTATAGTTACCCGATCGACAATGTTAACCACCACCGCAATTGTAAAATTGGCCAGCCTGGGCAAATCGGGAGAACTCGCCGGTTCTGACGATTTTTCCACTCGGCTGCTCCCTCTCAACGCTTCGTAACCGGTAGTCTGCTTCGATGAGCCCCACCCGCACCTCCCCCAGCGTCGCCGCGGATCCTTGGCGGTGGTGGCGGGCCCAGATGCCGATCACCGAAAACTGGGCCTATTTTGACCATGCAGCTGTAGCGCCGTTGCCAACCCCAGCAGCGCAAGCGGTGCGCGAGTTTGCTGACGAAGCTTCGCAATTCGGTGATACACGCTGGCCCCAGTGGGCCGACGAAAATGAACGGCTCCGCGATGACTTTGCGGCCCTGCTGCACTGCGACCGCGATGAGATCGCGTTGGTCCCCAACACCACCTTCGGCATCAATCTGGTTGCCGAGGGAATCCGTTGGCAACCTGGGGACAACATCGTGATTCCTGCCGGTGAGTTCCCGTCCAATCTTTTCCCCTGGCAAAACCAACAGCGGCACGGCGTGGAACTGCGGATCGTGCCGCGAGCCGATGAGTTGACTGGCCGGATCGACCCAGCGGCGATTCTCGCCGCTGTGGATTCCCGCACGCGGATCGTTGCCGCGAGCTGGGTCGGCTACGCCAGCGGGTTTCGTTTGGAACTCGAGCAACTCGTCGCCGACGTGCAGCGCGCCGGAGCCCTGTTCTTTCTCGATGCGATCCAGGGGCTAGGCGTGTTTCCCCTCGACCTCCGCCGGATTCCGGTCGATTTCCTGGCGGCGGATGGACACAAGTGGTTGCTCGGTCCCGAAGGGGCTGGTGTGGCGATGATCCGCAAACAGCACCTCGACCAGTTGCAGTGCGTCCCCGTTGGCTGGAACAGCGTGCGGACGGCTCATCAGTTTGGTCAGCCGCAATGGGACCTGAAGCCCAACGCGTCGCGATTCGAGGTCGGCACGCAGAACATGGTGGGGATGCGCGCGTTGCGCCGGAGCTTGGCCATTTTTCTCGCCGTGATTGCAGAGCATGGCGAGACCGCGATCGCTGAACGTGTGCTAGGGTTGGCCGAGCGGCTCGCTGCGGAGCTGCAGCGTGTAGGGGTGACGACCAGCGCATCGCCTGCGAGCGAGCATCGCAGCGGGATCGTGACGTTCAGTTTGCCGGACGTACCGCCGACACGGTTCCGCCAACTCGCCGCTGAGCGGCAGGTTGCGGTGAGTTGCCGCGGGATCGGCGTCCGCGCCAGTATTCACGCTTATAATGATGAATCCGACATCGCGCGACTGATCGACGTGATCGAATCGGTACGCAGCGGTCGCCTCTGATATTCCCTTCTCGCTATGCCCCACGACGTAAAAGCGGTGTACACCGGCTCGTTCGATCCGGTGACGCTTGGCCACCTGGACATCATCCGCAGGGCCAGTCGGTTGTTTTCTCAAATCGTCGTCGGGATCGGGATCAACAAGGACAAACGGCCTTTGTTTGATCCGGACCAACGCGTCGAGTTGGTCCGGCGGGTCACCGCCGGCATGGAAGGGGTCGAGGTCGCCACGTTTGATGGTCTGGCCGTCGACTTTGTGCGCCAAGTCGGGGCGACGGTCATGGTGCGCGGCATTCGCCCGCTGACCGACATCGCCGGTGAGTTCACGATGATGATGGCCAACCGCCAACTCGACCGCGACATCGAAACCGTGTTCCTAATGGCCGACGACCAATACGTGCACATCAGCAGTTCGTTGCTGAAGCAGATCGCGACGATGAGCGACAATGACGCTCATCTGGCGAAGTTCGTGCCGCAGCAAATCATCGGCGATGTTCGCCGCCAACTGAGTGGCAACACGGCTCTGGCTTCCGCCGCCGGTCGCTAAGTCCGCTGGCGGTGGTTCCGTTTACGCCTTGGCTCGAGCTTAGCGGTCGCGCATCGCGTCGCGAATGATGGCTTGATCAAAGTAATTGATCGACATCCCGGCATCGACCACGATCGACTGAGCGGTAATGCCCGAGGATCGAGGACTGAGCAGAAACGCCGCCGTGTTGGCGACTTCATCGGTCTGCACGGCTCGTCCACGCGGAATGATTCGTTCGGCGTACAGGTACGAATCAACGTAGCCAGGGATGCCCGCCGAAGCGCTGGTCTTCAGCAACCCAGCCGCCACGGCGTTGAATCGCACTTCGCTGTCGCTGCTGAACGACTTGGTCAAGAACGCCAGCGACGATTCCAGTGCGGCCTTGATTGGAGCCATATAGCCGTAGCTTTCGCTCGCCATCCGCGTGGTGCTGATCCCAATCGTCACCACGCTTGCGTCGGGCAGAAACCGGTCCTTCAAAGCGCCACAAACCGCGATCAACGAAAACGCGGAGATGTCGATCGCTTGCAAGAACTGCGCTCGACCGGTTTCATGAAACGGCTTGATCCCCTCGCTGTAGTCCGCGAACGCGATCGAGTGCACCAGGCCACCCAACTGCACCTCTTGAGCCCGCAGTTCAGCGGCTAATGCGTCGATTTGTTGCTGATCCGCGACATCGCACACAACCATGCGTTTGCCCTGCAGCAACTTTTCGAGCGATTGCCGCCGCTGCTCGCTGCGAACCGTGTAGATCACCTCCGCGCCTGCTGATTCCAGCAGAGTCGCGATCCGATAGGCGACGCTTTTTTTATTAGCCACTCCCATGACCAAAATCGTGCGGCCAGCCAGCGCAAGAAAGTCCATGATCGATCTCCGGTCTTAAGAAGCGTCGGTTTGCAACTGGGTGACGGCGCAGGCGAAGTCCAGCCGCGCGGCAAGTTTGTCTTCCAAGAACACCTTGCCCGTCAGGAAAAACGCGTTGCCGACATGATCGTTGAGCGTCACATCGACGGTGATGGTGTCACCGGGGCGAACAATTTTTTTGAACTTCACTCCGTCCATCCGTGTTGCAACCGGCACCATGCCCTCGCCGCTCGGGGCGAGTCGACTGAGCAGTACCGCGCCCGCCTGCAGGCAACATTCGCACTGGATGACCCCCGGAACGACGGGATAATCGGGGAAGTGCCCTTGCACAAAAAAGTCTTCTGACGAAAACGTTTTCTTGCAAACGATTCGCTGCTCGTCCTGAGAAACGATTTCGTCGAGCAAACGCATCGGCAGGCGGTGTGGGATCGCGGCTTCGATATCTCGTGCGGTCATGGTCCAAGGAGGGGCGAGGCGTGCGGGAAAGCCGGCGAAAGCACGGCGGCGGGCTGGCGAGCATCAACTGCCAAATCGCCTCATAGCAGACCGTTTTGCCGCCGATCGTCAACCGCCCCGCTGCCGCTTGCGGAGCGGCGAATCCGGATCCGGCTGCCGTTTCCGCTGGACCTCACCTGCAACTCCTCGGACTTACGCCATGACCACGTACTACGCCACCGGATCTGCCACCGCGGAACTCTCGTACGACGATTTTCGCACCGCCCTGGCGGATGTGTTTCGTCAGATCGGTCCGCGAAAGCGGGTGCTGCTGTTGCCACCGGACATGTCGCGTCTGCCCAGCCGCGCCGGCGAACTGACGGTCTTATCGCGTGAATTGCTCGGCGATGCGGTCACCGACATCATGCCAGCGCTCGGTACGCATTACCCGATGACGCCCGCGCAGCTCAACCAAATGTTCCCTGGCATTCCGCATGAGCTATTCCGGGTGCACCGCTGGCGCGAAGACGTGGAAACGATCGGCCATGTTCCGGGCGACTACGTCAGCGAAGTCACCGAAGGTATCTGGGACCGCGATTGGCCAGCCCAAGTCAATCGTTTGCTGCTGCAGGGCGGTCACGATCTGATCTTTTCCATCGGCCAGGTCGTGCCCCATGAAGTCATCGGGATGGCCAACTACAACAAAAACGTGTTCGTCGGCACCGGCGGCGTAAGAGGCATCAACGAAAGCCACTTCCTCAGCGCAGCCTATGGCATGGAACGGGTGATGGGCCGGGCCGACACACCGCTGCGACGGATCCTCAATTACGCACAGGATCATTTCTGTGGCTCCATGCCGTTGCTGTACGCGCTCACCGTTGTGCAGCAGGTCGACGGGGGCGAACTGAAAACACGCGGGTTGTTCATCGGTGACGATTACGCCACGTTCGAGCGTGCTGCGGAACTGGCGTATGAAGTCAACTTCATTCACCTCGACCGCGCTCCCAAGCACGTCGTCGCGTACCTTGATCCCGAAGAGTTCAAGAGCACCTGGCTCGGCAACAAAGCGATCTATCGTTCGCGAATGGCGGTTGCCGATGGCGGGCGGCTGACGATTTTGGCGCCGGCGGTCAAGGAGTTCGGCGAAGACAAACAAATCGACGCGCTGATCCGTAAGTACGGTTACCGTCCCTCAGCCGAAGTCTTGCAACTGGTTAAGGAACATCCTGACCTGGCCGATAATCTTTCGGCTGCTGCGCATTTGATTCATGGATCGAGCGAGAATCGGTTTGATGTCGTCTACGCCGCCGGTGGACTGACCCGCGAAGAAGTCGAATCGGTGGGCTACTCTTACGGCGAACTCGACGCACTG
Source organism: uncultured Planctomycetaceae bacterium (assembly GCA_937904535.1). Taxonomy (GTDB): domain Bacteria; phylum Planctomycetota; class Planctomycetia; order Pirellulales; family Pirellulaceae; genus UBA6163. The sequence continues at coordinate 2,366 of CALELC010000078.1, read as the reverse complement.
CAGAAGCGCTATCCGATCGCCGCATTGGCCGACGGCTGGAACCGAGACGCCGACGGCGAAGAGTTCTTTTTCATTCGTAATCCGGCGCTCGGACTGTGGGAAGCCGAACGCGTGCCTCCGGCCCCTTCCCCATGAGCCGCTGCCAACTGATGAGGCACCGATGGTCAACACGCTTTTGCTCCCTGAGCTTCGCGAGATGCTCCATGCGAACAACGGGCCGGAGCTAGAAGAGTTCTGCTCGGCGCTCAATGCTGCGCGGACCGCCGAGTTCATGGAAGGGCTCACCGACGCCGAGGCCTGGCAAGTCCTGCAGCACGCGTCACCCGCTCGCCGCGCGGAGATCTTTGAGCATTTCAACGAAGAACGCCAATTGGCGTTGATCCGGCAAAACGATCCCGTCGAGGTCGCCGAGCTGGTCGAGGAGATGGCTGCCGACGACCGTGTCGACCTGCTGCAAGAACTGGACGACGAACGCGTCGAAGAAATCCTGCCGCTGTTGCCCGCGGCCGATCGCCGGGACATCCAACGTCTGCGCTCCTATCCCGACGGCACAGCCGGGGCGCTGATGACCACCGAAATGGCCAAGCTCGATGAGCGTCTGACGGTCCGCCAAGCGCTCGACGAATTGGCCAACCAGTCGGAGTTCTTCGAAACGATTTACTATCTGTTCATCGTCGATGCCAACAACCAGCTCCGCGGCGTGGTCTCGGCACGACAACTCGTGACCGCGCTGCGCAATCCCAACACGCTCCTGAGCGACTTGATCCAGACCGACGTGGTTACGGCGCTGACGACCGAGGACCAAGAATCGGTTGCCGCGAAGGTTGAACGGTTTAACCTGCTCGCGATTCCAGTCGTGGACGAGGCGCGGCACCTGATCGGGATCATCACGCACGATGACATCATCGACGTGGTGCGGGAAGAGCTCAATGAGGACGCTCAGCAAATGGCGGCGATTTCGCCGCTGGACACCGACTTTCTGCGGATCAACCTGGCCACGCTGGCCTGGAAGCGGGGAATTTGGCTGGCGATTCTATTTTTCACGGCCTTGTTCACCGCGTTTGCCCTGAAGTTCTACGAAGGGGAACTGGCTGAGTACGCTTGGTTGGCTTGGTTCATTCCGCTGATCATCAGCAGCGGTGGCAACTCCGGCAGCCAGTCGGCGACGTTGGTGATTACGGGGATGACCAGCGGCAAGCTGAAGATTCGCAATTGGCCCAACGTGATGGGACGCGAAACACTCGTGTCGCTGATGCTCGGCGGGTTCGTCGCCACGATCGGAATGTTGGTGGCGATGGTGATTGCGCCCACCGCGCGCGATGCGCTGGTGATCCCGATCACCCTGTTCTTCGTGGTGATGTGCGGCTGTTTTTGTGGAGCGTCGCTGCCAATGATCTTCAAACGTCTGGGGCTCGACCCGGCATTGATGAGCAATCCTTTCGTCGCCGGGATCGTCGACATCTTGGGGATCGTGATCTACCTCAACGTCGCACGGTTGGTGCTCAGCTAATGCGGCAAGCAACTCGAGCGATGCTCGGACGACGATCGCCCGGAGGCGAGGAGTGTGACACGTAACTCGCAAGCGAAGCCCACAATTCCCGCTGGGCTCCGCCGGTCCGAGAAAATGTTGTCGCCGCGAGCGAGTGTTGTTGCTCCGGACCACCTTTCGCGGCTGCCACGGAGCGAACGATCTTGGGCGTAAGTTTTGCACTCAGCGGTAGCCGAACATCTGCTGGGCGCCCGCCTCGGTGGGCGCTGGCGCAGGCTTCCCCACACCGTCACCGCACCGAGCAGCAGACAGCTTTCGTCGCTCCCGCTCACCCGCTTGCTCACCATGCCATCGCAACACGATCCGTCCGCAGCTCAGGATAGAGAGCCATCCGCAGCCCCTTTGGACAACCCGCCGAGCACGGGTGAGTACCTGCACGTCGCCAAGCTGACCGGCTTGATCGCAGGGTTACTGCTGGCGATTTACCTCGCCTATCTCACGGTCAGTGCCGCGATCGACGTATTCATGATCGGGTTTCTCGGGATCCTGTTTGCGATTTTCCTGACGTTCCTCAGTAAGCGGCTAGGGAACTACACCGGCCTAAGATATCGCTACAACCTGATCATCATCTGTGTCCTGTTGTTTTCTGGCTTTGCCGGCGTAGCGGTCTTCTTCGGCACAACGCTTTACAACCAACTCCAAAAGGGAGTGGACCAGTTTCAAGCCGGCGGAACGGAAATCATCGCCGCCGCAGACGAATACCCACCGCTGCGGGCCGTGATCGACGCGTCGCCGCTGCTCCAGTCGTTCCGCGATCAAGCTCAGGCGTCGGAGTCCGACTCATCTCGCGATTCCGAAGGCGACCGCGGCGAGGACC
>CALELC010000077.1 GCA_937904535.1 uncultured Planctomycetaceae bacterium | reverse complement strand
GACCGATCGCGATCGGATTGCCATTGCGGTCGTCGCGGCGCATCATCGGCACCAAGAAGTCACCCGTCCGAATGGCTGCGGGGCTATCTTCATCGGTGATTAGGCCAGCGGCACGCACCCGCCCGACAGCGGTTTTTTGGCCGGCGTCTTCGATTCGCACGAGCGGCGAAAAGACTTCGGTGACCGCTTGCCCGATGACGCTCGCCAACTGAGCGGGAGCCGCCACTTCCAGCCGGTGGACGGTGGAAAAGTTACGCATCAGGCAGTCGAGTTCCACCACCGACACGGTCCACGGCAGCCGTTCGGTCGAGACGTGCACGATGAATAACTTGTCGTGGCTTTCGATCGTATCGCTGACCAGTTGATCGATCGGCAGGGAAATGATCTTGGCGTCGGGCTCCTTCAGCTTGGTCGCCATGCCCCGATTCAGTAGCACCGCTTCGACCTGAGGGTCTTTCCAAAGCTCGGCGACCGCCAACGCATCTCCGTCAATCGGTACCAGCGTTTTCGCGGCTCCATTTAGATCCTCATGGCCATTGGCTGCCCCGCGAGCAACAGCATCAGCGATGCGACCTGCCGTCGAAAAACATTGGTTTACATACGTGCCGATATCGGCCGCGAAGCGAATCCGAGGCGCTTCAGGGTGATTGCGTTTGACTGCGATCACTGGGTCACCCGCAGTGATCGCATCGTAGGTCAGGGCTCCCAAACCGCGGCCTGCAGCTGAGCGGACAGAAACCGGTGCGTCATCGATCGAAAGTCGCCACAGGGCTGCGAACTGGCGATCGAGATAGGCGTGCAGCGGCGCTGCCAGGCGATCGGACGTGATGCGAGCGTCGTCGCTGGCGATCCAGACTTGCACCCGATAGGGCCAGTAATCCCAGGGCGGCTCGACCACTTCTTCCGGCTCGTCGAGGTAAGCCGGGTTAAATGATCGTGACCGGGTCGGCGCCAAATCGGGCTTTTCGGCGGCGGGGGCCGACTCGGCTTCGGCGGTCGATGCAGGAGTTTCCGGCGACTGTGCGGCTGCAGCGGCGGCAATGAGAATACCAAACGCGCTCAGCAGGATCAGCGCGGTGCGGCGGAGCATGCGCAAACGACCAGGCCAGTCGACCGGACACTCAGCGGTGCATGCCGACGGGCGAGCAAGGCAGTTCGTCTGACGGAAAGGGCTCAAAGGATCATTCATCAAAAGTTAAGCCGCCAGCGTTCGACGTTCTGATAAAGGGAGACGATGTCGCTGCCGATCCCGGTCACGTCGCGGCGATAGGCAAACGAGTCGACAACCTGCCACAGCGGAATGATTGGCAATTCCGCATTGACGGTCGCATGCAATTCGTGCAAGCGTTCGCGGACGTCACGCCAATTGTTTGCGGCTTCGACCCGCCGCAGCCCGAGTCCCACCAGTTGATCCTGGCTTTTCGCCAGACCCGTCGGTCCGAGGATTCGCCGGGCGTCGATGGTCGGTTCCCAGACCGCCGCGGTCACGTACACCAGGTCTGCCGTGCCTTCGTCGGGACGCGAGCGGCCAGGCGGCAGAGTGACGATTTCCACTTGGAGACCGATCAATTCCCACTGGCTCTTGATCGCTTCGCAGGCGACTCGCGACAGGTCATCATCGGGAGTGGCTAGGCGAAGCGGTTCCAGCGTCGGAGGTTTCTCCTTGCGGCGCTCAGCGGTTGCTTCGAACTGCTTCTTTGCCAGCACGATCAACAGGTTCGCCAGCTGCGGTTGGTAACCCCGCGGGACGATCTGTTCGTTGTAGGCGTAAGCCAGCGGGTCGTTCTGCTCGACCCCGGCAGGGAACGGACCTGAAATCACCCGACAACCCGGCGCCGGTTGATTCTGCAGCAATTCGCCGTTGAGGATGTCTTCGCGGTTGATCGCGTAGACCAGCGCCCGCCGGAAATTGCGGTCAGCCAAGTAGGCGTGGTCCGAGCAGGGGACCAGCATGTGGACCGTCGGCAGCGGGAAATTCTCGACGACGATGTCGCGTGCCCGGCGGAGACGGCTGGCTTCGCTCGGCAAGATATGATCAATCACGTCGATGTCACCGCGCAGTAAGCTAGCCACGGCTTCGGCTGCGGTTGGCATCTTCAGCTCGACGATCTCGCGCGGCTGGGTCGGCGTAGCCGGTTCGCCCGTCAATTGAAAACGGACTTCACCTTCGGCTTCCAGCGAGCGGCGGTAGACACCGGTCGGCTCGCCGGGCTGCAATCCGAGCATCTCCCCGTCGATGCGAAGTTGCAGCAAGCTTTGGGGCAGCACATGAGGCCGCTGAAGCTGGCAAGAAACCTGCTGCGGCCCACTGAGCGCTATCGCACCGAGTGTGGCTGCCCAGGGAGCGTTGAATCCGTCGGACCCCGGCCGCGCACGATTGGCGATCAGGTCGGCCAGCATCTGCGATGTGAACTGGTCCATCGGCGGACGCATCTTTTGCGGCCGCAAAGTCAGGTCGTATTGCAACCGGTCGGGCGACTGTTGTGCATCGCCTAAGATAAAATCGTATTCACCACCCTCTGGTCCTGTCCCCCGCATTTCAAACAGCGTGCGGTACACCAACCGGCCCGCCCGTCGAGCGGCCCAGTTGTCGATCTGTGTCGGATCCAGCTCGGTCGCTTCCTGCAGCACGCCGACGCGCACCAGCGGATGGGCGCGGGCGATGTCGCGGAGCAGTTCGCGGCTGCCTTCGATGCTGGGATAGAGGTAGACGCTGTCGAGCGCCGCTTGCCGTGCCGTCCGCCAATCTTCTTGCGCTATCGCTTGCCGGGCTTCTTGGAGGCGTGATTGTGCGCGGCTGAGAAACTCGGCATCCCATTTTTGAATCGAAGCGACTTCGTTGTTGGGATAATCGCGGCGTAGTCGAGCGAGCAGTTGCTGTGCTTGGTCGAGTTGATTTTGATCGACCATTCGCTTCATCAAACTGTCGGTGACTTGGCTGATGACTCCATAGACGACCGCCGGCCGATACGTCGGATCAAACCGCCGCAGTTCCTCGAGCATCGCCAAGGTGGGCTCCAGTTCGCCGGCGCGGAATCGCCGCGCTGCGTCTTTGATCAGGAACTCACTTCGCAGTGCCTTCAGCCCCGGAAGTCCAGGGAAGTCGCGCAGCAGAACCGTCAGAAACGGATACGCCCCCGGGAAGTCGCCTTGGTCCATCCGAGCGCGCGCTTCGCGTTCTAGCCGCTGTTCCCACAATTCGACGCGGTCGATGTCCGACCACTTGGCCGTGAACCGTTTGCCTTCCAGACCGATGACTGAAAACGACAAACTGCCGCTGGGGTTGCTGGGAACTTGGCGGTTCGGCAGCGGCAGCAGTGGGGTTTTCACCCAGCCACCGCCCGATGCTTCTGTGAAAAAAATCAGGTCATACGGATCGACCTGCAGCAGCAACAATCCTTCGTCTTCCGGCGTGCCGGAGGTGGCGTAGCTGGCGGTTTGCGCGTGAGCCGTCGGCAGCGCTAGCCCGCCTATGAGCGCGAACGCAATGCCCAGCAGGACGCTGCGGCCAGCGGCAAGGGTTGGCCAGTTCATCTTCTTCGCATTCATGCTCAGGATCCATCCACCGACGAGGGGACTTCGGTGATGTAGACGATGCCCTCGTGGCCAGGGACGAGCAGACGATTGCCGGCGGGCAGTGGCGGTGCGCTCAACGGCTGGTTGAGCTGCGTCACGCCCAGCAGCTGGCCATCGGACTTGCTGATCGCCGCCAGCCAACCAGGTTGGTGACCGGAAACGATGATCGCGTCGGCGGTCGCGGCGACACCTGGTACCAGTTTTCCAGCGGGCAATGGCAACGCAAATAACGGTTCGCCAGCGGCGTCGAAGCCACGGAGTTGCCCGTCATCGGTCTGCAACAGAATGCGATCGGCTGCCGAGTAGGGACCCCAAGTCACGCGGCCATCGAGCAAGCGCTTCGACTGCGGCTCCAGCGACCCACTGTGGTAGGAGACCAGGAAATCGGCCGACGGACCGGCCGTAGTGGCAAACATGGCCTCACCCGCAATTGCCGTGGCTCCCAACAGCGGCTGTTCCAGATCGACCGACGCGAGTTCACGCACTTGGTCGCCGACGCGGAGCCGATACAGCTTCTTGCGATCGTCAGCGATCAGCACTTGATCGGGATCCGAGGGCAAGGCGACCGGATCCGACCAGCGAACCACCTGATTCGGTTGGCTAGGTGGCTGGAAGGGGCTGCCGAGTTGACCGCCCGTTTGATAACGCATCAGCACGACGCGTCCGGAGTCCAGTGGCAGCAGGAAACCCTGCCCAGCGATCAAACCGCGACCAGCGGCCTTGCCCTCGGGCAGCGAAAGCGTGATCAAGCGGAGTTTTTCACGGCTCCGCGTGGGGTTATAGACGCACAACTGGCTGCCGGTTTCCTGATTGAGCAGGACCGCGCTGGTGGCATCGATTCGCGCGGGATACTCAAATCGCATCGCCACGCCGTTGCCACCCGGATTTTCGATCGGTCCGAATGTCGCTCCTTCAGCGAATGCCGCGGCATCGAGTTCAAACAGCGCCGCCTGAGTGTTGACCACGTGGAACGCTTTACCACCGGGAGCCGGGGCGAGCATTGCCACGGGGACACCCACATCGTTTTGCCAGAACGGCTTGCCGGTTTTGGGATCCGCCGCGGTGACCCGTACACCTGAGGTGCCACGCAGAACGCGGGCATGGAAGATCGCTTCGTCGAACGCTTGAGGTTTGCCGATGAAGGAGTCGCCTTCGTTGATCACCCAGTCGCGCGGGATTTGGCCCGTACTGACCTGCAACTCATAGCGTCCGATTCGCGAGCCGCTGACCCACATCTGGTTTTTGCCAACCGCCATCTGAGCGTTTGTCGGTGCATCGTAGGAGGCCACTTGCTCGGCCACCCGCGTCACCTGCTCTGTGGTAGCTGCCGTCGGCTCAATGTCAAAGACGGCGATCTCCACCCGGTCGGTGAGCACGATCAGACGGCGGCCGAGAATCAGCACAGGATCCACGGTCACATTGCCATCGAGCCGAAACGGCGGCTGAGCGACTTGCAGTCCACCTCCCGATGCATCGCACTTCAGTACGTGCATGCGGGTGAAGTCGGCGCCAGCGTTCTCAAACACGAACACGTGGCCCGTATCGCCGCCCTGGAGCGCGACCGGTGGGACTGCGATCGTGCCGGCAGCATGTCCCAGGTAGAAGCTCTCCACGCATTTGCCATTGCGGCGATCCAGCACGTAGAGGTTGCTGTGATTGCCCGGCAAATAAAGCTTGCCGGCTCGCTCGTTAACGCCGGGGCTCAAGTCCACGGACTGCGGAATCATCGTCGCCCAACGGGGATCGCCGGTTTCGGCGTCGAGTGCCAACACTCGGCCCGACTGCGTCGACAGAAAAATGTCGTCGCGATGCGTCACCGGCTGACTGAACGGTTCGTCGATCGAGGCACGCCATCGCACTGCTCCCGATTCGCTTTCGCTCCGCTGAACTTCCAACGCGTCGGCGTCGCTGAGCAGCACTCCCTCGCGGCCACTGGGATCGATCGCCACGGGCGCGTGGTTAGGGCCGTAGCCGACATAACGCCGCCACTTCAACTTGCCGTCCGCGGCGGCAAAAGCCAGCACCGAGCCGTGAGCGCGGACATAGATCACTTGATCCGACAGCCCCGGAACCGGCGTGCCGTTGAGGTTGGTCAGCACCACGTGCTTGACCGCGTCGGCTGCCACCGGTGTGGTGTCAATCGTTGGCAAGTTGGTGGAGGTGGTTACCAGGGTTTGCTGGATTTCGCTCGCCGATTGCACCAGTGAGTCCAGTCGCGGGTCATTGCGCAGCTCAGGGTATTCGCGGAGCAGCGCCATGCGAGTGTCATAGGCTTCCTTGGTCTTCTTCTCTTTCAACGCGGCATCCATGCTCGCAACCGATTCGTCAAGCCGCAGGTTGCGGTTGATGTCACGCTGCACTCGAGCGCGCGACTCATTGATGCCCAACAATTTTGCCGAGAGCGCCTGGCGGGCCGACGAGGTCACGTACAGCGGATTTTCCGTGAGCCGAATCTGTCGCTCCAGCTCGCCGAGCAAACGCTGCTTCTCGGCGGTTTCCGGCGAACTGGCAGCGGCGCGGGCGATGTTGTCAGCGATATCCACCAACAGCGCAGCGAGGTTATTGCGTTCGTCTTCCAGTGCCGCTTCGTTTGCGATCTTGGGCAGCAGCTCTTCCGCCGCATCGACCCCACGCACCGGATCGGTGTACTGGGCAAACTGATAGAGCTGCGACATCGTCAGCCGCGTGCGCGCGGCCGAGGAATGTTGGTGGCTTTGGCCAAAACTGGCCAGGAATGCCGCAAACTCTTTTTCGGCAGCCGCATAGTTTTGTTGGTTGTAGATCCCATTGGCGTGCGCGAAACGTTCGTCCGCATTCCCTTTGCTGAGCACGAAATACAGCAGACCACCGAGCAGCGACAGCAGAATGACGATGCCGGCGACACCATAAATCTTGAACGAGTCCCAGACGCTCTTGTTTTTGTCGCGGGGTTTCTTGCTTTTGTTGACCTTGCGCGGCCGCGGCCCAGCAGCTTCCGCACTTTCGAGGTCGTCGTCGACGGGTTCCGCGTAAACTTCGGCGGGGCTATCGAGCGGCTCCGCTTCGGCCCACACCTCGTCTGCTTCCGGAGCGGCTTGAGCGAGTGGGGCGGCATCGGCAGCGTCGACCAAATCGAGATCGTCAATCGGTTGCGGCTCGCCGCTATCTGCTTCGGCAGGGTATTCGTCGCTCCGCAGTTCACCGATCAACTTGGTCGCTTGGAAACGCGTCAATTGGCCATTTTCGACCAGCAACTGCGCGATCTTTTCGGGCGTGACGCGAGCACCGCTTTGAGACAGCTGTTCTCGCAGCGCTTCGATGATTTCTTGATCGAGCAGACCGAGTCGTTCGAGTCGATCGAGGAGATCGTTTGCCAGCATGTATTCGATGGGGGTGAAACGATGAAAAGCGAGAACAAGAAGGCGGTTAGGGTGAGGTTGCGACCGGCGTCGCCGAGTGGTCGGTCCGGGTTAGTCAAATCCGTCGACTTGGGTGACTTGAATTTCGCTATACCCGCAGATCGTGCCCGCATCCATGCAATCGACCAGGTAGCGGAGCTGAGCGTCTTCGTGGACTTCGATCGCCAGTCGTCCGGCGCCCGCGCCGCCGCCAATCGCTTCACGCAGGGCAGCGATCAGGTTTTGCTTACCGGGTGTTTCGCGTTCCCAGTCTGGGGCCAGCACCAGAAACGCCCCGTATTCGTCGATCTGAACCGTTACCATGTCCAGGTCTTCGATCTCCTCCTGCACCGTGCTGCTAGGGGCATCGGTCTGCTGGCGAGGCATCTCAATCGACTTTTGCAGACTGAAGGACGCTGTAACCATGAAGAAGATCAGTAGCAAGAACGTGACGTCGACCATCGGCGTCATGTCCAGTTCATCATCCTTACGCTTGGCGCGGGCAGGAAGATCGTCGTCATCTGACTCGGGCATCAGCGCCGGCGGCAGATCGGGCAGATCGGTCGGGCTGTGGTGACCCGGGGCGTTAAACACCGGATCGGAAGCAAACACGATCGGCGGCGGTGCTTCCTCTTGGTCGCCGTCGGCGTCCCCCACAACATTAGCGGAGGCTGCCGAGTCGGCTGGGGACGCAGCACCGGTATCCCATTCACCAGCGGACGCGACGGGATTCTCGCTGCTGTCAGTGACCGGATCCGCTGGCGGTGCGGGGACGACAACGGTGGCGTCGCATTCGCGGCAGCGAACACTACGGCCAGCCAGGCGGGTGTTGACCCGATGGGTGCTGCCACACTGGGGACAGACGACTTCGATCGATCCGTTCGTCACGGTCTGGCTACTCCTCTTTGACCGCGATGAAGGTGTTTTCCAAGCTTTCAAAGGCGTCGCCGATGATCGTCTGGATGCGAGTGACTTCCGAGACTCGGACGTCCTCATCGCCGAGAATCATCACCTGGTTCTTGCCTTGATCGAGTTGGTCGGTCACGTACTGCACGATCTCGCTGGTCTGCAACTCTTCGTCGGTGCTGAACTCTTTGCCAGCGATGTCGCGGACAATGGCTGATTCGCCGGAGCCACGGGAAATGAAGATCACGGCGGAGTCCTTGGCCGACACGCTGAGCCCGTTGGATGCTGGAGGGATCCGCCCCGTCTGCGTCGGGTCCATTTTGGAGGCGACCACAAAGAAGATCAGCAGCAGAAACGTGATGTCGATCATCGGTGTGATGTCGACTTCATCGTCGTCCTTGCGACCGGGCGAGAGACGCACCGGATCGTCGTCGCTTTCGTCTTCGAGGGCGGGATTCATCGAACAGAACTCCTAGCTGACCGGCGAGGCCAGCGAGTGGGATTGATCAAGTGCAAAGCCGGCGAGTCGCGATGGGGCTCGGCAACCAGGGGATGAGAAACGTCGGCCAAAGCCGCCAGGCGACAGCCAATGTATTTAGAACGATTGGCGGTACGCTCCGACCGGCTCCGCCTTCGTGCCGGCGCCGAGCGAATTGCCACCGCTGCCAGCCGAAGGTGCCGAGCGAGCCAAGCCGGTCTTGAAGGCTTCAAAAAACCGAGTTAGCCCCGCTCCGACGAGGTCTTCCATCTTGCTGATGCGAATGTTGACCATGGCGACCAGCAGCATCAGCGGGATCGCGATCGCCAAGCCGCAGGCGGTGGTGATCAGTGCCACCTGAATGTCCCCCGCCAGTGCCGACGGCTCGACCGACTCGGCGGTGGCCAAGGTTTTGAAAGCGCCCATCATGCCGAACACCGTCCCGAACAAGCCGAGCATCGGAGCGGTTTTGATACAGGTGCTCACCCAACTAAGACGGTATTCCAGGTCGCTGAGCACGTCGCGCTGGAACCGGTCGAGCATCACCTGACGCGCCCGCTTGTAGCCGAGTTCACGGTTGGCGATCGCAAGTTCGATCATCTGCGGAATCGCCCGCACGTCGCCGTCGACATACTCCGCCGCGCCCTCGAAGTCACCTGCGGTGATCATTTCTTCGACGTCGTCCAGAAACTCATCCTGAGCGTCCTCGTTTTTGAACCGCTTCTGCGCCACTCGCGACAATACGATCACGATGCAGTAAATCCCCCAGAGCGCGACAGCTGCCAGCGCCCCGTAGGTGCCGTTGGAGATAATGTCGTAAACAGAAACAGCGAGCAGCATGGGGAGGTTCAGTTGCGAGTAGCGAAGAGGTGACGGCGGGTCTAAGTCCCAAACGATTATGATTGGATTTTGTACCGCTGAGCGCTCCATCCTACCGCAAAACCGGAAAAGTAGGAGTCAAAAGATGCGCTGGGAGCGATTTTGGCGGGCTCAGCGGTCGCTTGCGATCGAATGTGGGTGCCGCTGGCCTCAGCGGCCAACCGCTCAGATAGGCGATCGATCCGCCGGTCGAACGATCTATCGAAACCAGCCCGCCTCGATTGCGAATCGCTCGGCGACCAGGTGATCGGATGCTCCACCGGGCGAATGTTTCGAGCATTCGATCTTCTGTGGGCGACAAGCAAACGGCTCGCAGACCGCCTATTTTCTCGGCTTGCGATACCGTTGGTCCACGACTTCGAAGGCGTAGCCATTGCCCTGGCTGCGCGATTCGAAAATCGTCTTTTGAATTTCCGTCACGCTCGGATGACCGTTCTTGGTGGAATATTCCAGTTCGACGTGAGCCAGCATATTTTCCAGTTCGGCTTCGACGAATTTCATCATTTCTCGTCCAGCACCGATGTTGACGCCCGCTTTCTGCAGCAGTTGCCGATCATATTGGTACAACGGAGTGGAGCGGTCGACCCACATGAAATACAGACGTTTCTCATCGGCACTGGCGCCTTTGCGCACCTTGGGCGATCCGGACACGCCCGACACGTAGTCGACGCCTTGTACACCGCCCCCCAACGCTCCGAGTTCAATTTTGTAGAAATCGAGCTGCTGGGCGTAACCGTCGATGTTCTTGGCCGAGAACTTCAGCTCCCACCGCTCATGTCGCGGAATGATATCTTCGCCTTCGCCTTCGGGCCCCGGCGGGCGGCTGTCGCCCTTGCCGGTTGACTCGGATGCCACCATCTCGACCGCAGCGACGGAGCTGACCGCATCGGTTACGGCGGTCAGTGTTTCCTGAATCGTGGGCTCAGCCAAATCGACAATTTCGTCCGCCCCGGGTGGCTCAAAATCCCGTTCCAGCCCTTCAGCATTGTCACCTCGACCCGCTGCGTTCTCAACGATGGGGGGAAAGGGTTTCGGACCGAAAGATATCCGACTCGTCACCCAGACGATGAACAGCATCAGCACAAACACGCCGATGAACCACAACAGTGCCATCAGAAACGCCGACACCACGTCGAACTTTGAAGTTCGCAGCATCTCGCGTTCTTGCAGTCGCTTGCGTGCCCGCTCACTGAGGGGCTTGGCAGCCAAGCCGGGCTGATCAGCCAATTCATCGGGGTGGTTGGTGGGCGGGGTTTCAAGCGTCGCCGACATGCACGGATTCCAATCAAAAGCTGCAAGGAGAGTAGACAGCAAAGGGCCCCGCATTGTCCCATCTGGAAGCCGCTTTGTGAACCTTTATCGCGTCAGGTCTGGCAATTTAATTGCTCCAGCGTACCGACCGCGCCGCCGCTGGGACGCTCTCGCCGCGATCCTCGGGATCAATGTAGCCGATTGCTCCGCCGCTTGGCTTTCCAAGAGTATCGAGCTTTCGACGAGTATCGGGCAGGGATGGCTCGGCGGCGGCAGTTCCCACTGGCTAACAAACTTGCAGGAAGCAGTGAATGTTCTCACAAATTCGGTGAACAACCGGTGTCTGCAGCGGGGGCGGCGAGGAATCTCAACAGATTCTTTGTGAACCGATTGACAGTCACGGGAGTCTCTCCTTAAGATCCCCACTGTGCTAGCCAGTCGTTCACGACGGGCCAGCCGGTCGGTTAGGTAGCTCAGTTGGTAGAGCACTGCACTGAAAATGCAGGTGTCGCCGGTTCGATCCCGGCCCTGACCACTTTGAAT
>CALELC010000076.1 GCA_937904535.1 uncultured Planctomycetaceae bacterium | reverse complement strand
CCGCGCGCGATTCGGTCACTCTGCTGATCGAGCTCCGCAAACGTCGTCAATCGATACGATCGCGTGCTGTCAGGTTGGGCCGGGCCAGCGGGTTCGGCGATCGCAATCGCTCCAGGCAACCGCCGTGCCCAGTGCGTCAACCGCTCCGCGACGTTAGCCCCCAGTTGCTGGCGCTGGCGAGCATCGTCATGACAGGAGGTGCCCGCCGTCTCGACCGGCGGCTGAGCGGCACAGTCGTCGGATGGATCGCGTCCTTCGGAAGAAGTGGATGACATAAACTTGGGGCTTTCTCAGGTGACTCAGCTGGTGTGGGCCGCGGACGATGCTGCTGCGGCAGCGGCACAACGAATCATTCTTTCGGCTAGGTCGATTTCAAAACACCCCTGAGCGCCTTTCCAACCCGGCACGCCGTTGACTTCCACAACCACACTGCCATGAGTATCGCAGTCAATCAGATCGATCGCTCCGATTACCAGCGACATCGCCTTTGCGACCGAGCGTGCCAGCACCAACTGCTCCGGCGTCAGTGCAATCGCCCGCCCCATCGCCCCACCCGCGACATTCGTGCGAAAGTCGCGGTCGTTGGTCCGGCGGATCCCAAAAACTTCATCGCCGATCACCAGCATTCGGGTGTCGCGGCCGCCGGGCGGTACGAACTTTTGCACGTACAAAGCCGCGCCCAGTCCATCCAGCGTTGAAAAGGCATACCAGGCCAGTTGCCGATCACGAACCCGCATCACCCCGCGGCCCTCGCCGCCAAAAATCGGCTTCACCACCACGTCGCCGCCGAGCGCGTCGAATGCCTCCATCGCTTCCTTTCGCGATTGCACGACAATTGTCTCCGGCACGCGATAGCCGAGTGAGGCGACTTGGACCAGCGTCGCATACTTGTCGATCGCTCGTTCCAAGGTCCGCGGCGGATTAATGATCGGCACTCCAGCGGCATCCATGCTGTGCAACACCGCCAGACGGAACGTGATTTGTTCGAGTGTTCCGGCCGGCATGGTGCGGCAGAGCACGGCGTCAAACGCCGCCAAGTCTCCGGCGGCGCACCTGCCCCGGTGCCGACCGCTTCCATCCAGGCTAGCCGCCAGCGACTCGTAGGGAGCATAGACCAGCCGATGCCCGAGTCGCTCAGCCGCACTCCGCAAGCGGTCTGCGTGCCAGCCTTCGCCGGGGCCTAGGGCGAGCAGGTTGCAACCGTTCATCCGCCGAACGACGCCCGCAGGACATCGCTTTGGATCGCGCCACATCGTCGCGTCTTACCGCTGCGGCGATTGATGATCGTGACCACAGCGGGGCTGAACAGGTGTGGATCGACCTGATAGAAGTCGTAATCGTAGTCTTTGAAAATTTCCGCAAAGGGACGCCCATGGTCTTTGGATGCACTGCTCGGTACCCCATCAGCAACAGCGTCGATCGCTCGCTGATCGCAGTCGACCCACAGTGTCACCCGGCCGCCGTACAAGATCGCGTCGTTGGTCCGGCCGATGCCACCGATCGTATCATCCGGCCGCGCCGGAGGTGCCAGCGGAGCCACGCCCGCGGCTGAAAAGATGGTCCGCACGTCAAAGCCCAACGCGTGCAACTTGTGCATCGCCGTCTCCACACTGCGGGCGATCACTTGTATCGATCCGGCCAAGGAACCCGATGGAGCGATGATCAGTGCCAACTGCTCCGCCGGCAACTGACACTGCTGGGCGATCTCATTGATCACCACCGGCTCGGGCAGGCGATCGGACTCCAACACGCCAGCGGCCAGCTGCGGCGCCTCCTGTAACCCGAGTTCAAGCAGCATGTCCTCGCGGCCCCGCGCCATTCGCATCGGGCCGCTGGCCATCGCAAAATACTTGTCGACCGATACTGGCCAGCCCGCGTACTGCGCCCCGAGGCAGGCGTGCAGCGGGTCATCGGTGCGGACGAATACCCCGACATCACTTGCCAGCCGATCAGCATCTTCGTTGGTCAGCGAGACTTCCGCAGCGCCGCCGAGACAGACGCCTGCCATCAGCAAACCGGCCTGCAATGACCCGCTAATTTCAATGCCCGCGTCGATCAGCAGGGCACCGGCCGGACGTGAAGCAGCGATTCGCAAGACCTCGGCATGGTCAAGCGCTCGCAAGCACGAGTGATAGGAAGTGTGGTTGAGCATGTCCAGAAATGTGCTCGATCGCTGCCCCCTCGTAAAGCGGGCAGGCGATCACGACCGGCCGGAAACCTCCGTGAACATTCGCCAGGGCCATCCGAAGCTGCGGAAGGACCTGTTATGCTGAGTCGCAATCGATTCGGTAGCCACTGCGGCGCCGCATGACTTTGCTTGTTTGATCCCTTTCTTGGATTGTTGTTTTCGATGCCCAGTGACGCTGTGTTCGCCATGGTCTGTTGCCAAAACGGTTCTGAACCGGCAGTCAAGGAAGAAGTCGCTCAGGATGGTTGGCGCTTGGCGTTCAGTCGCCGCGGGTTCATCACCCTCAAACACGAGGGTGTCCCCAAGGGATTGCCGCGGGGGGTGTTCGTCCGCACCGCCGCCTGGTCACTCGGCATGGTTCAAGACGAAGACTTCGGCACGAACGTCCAGAAACTGCTGGAGGTGGTCTCCGCCAGCGGCGCGAAACAAGCGTTTGATCATCTGCATGTGTGGCCGCGCGACCGTGTACCTGTCGGGAAATTTGACTTTGAACCCGGGATCGATGAAGTCTCGCGCGTTGTCGGGGAAGGAATTGCCGCAGCGCTCCGCGATCGGCAATTGATTCGAGGTGACCTCAATGCGGTTGCTCGGGCGGGGCAACGTGTGCTGGACGTCGTGCTGATTGATCCTGCCCAGTGGGCGATCGGTTGGCACGAGGTGCCCCGGCTCGCTGGCACGGCCGCCGCCAAAATGATTGCTCGAACCTGGCCCGGGGGCGTGCAGCCGCTGCAACCGCCAGGTGAAGTCCTTTCCCGCGCCTACTTCAAGTTGGCCGAGGCGATCGCCTGGAGCGGACTCGAAATGCAGGCGGGCGATTTGGCCGTCGAGATTGGCAGTTCGCCCGGCGGAGCATGCGCTTTACTGCTTGAAAGCGGCCTCCGCGTCCTGGGCATTGACCCAGCGGAGATGGATCCGGAAGTGCTTGCACACCCCAACTTCCGGCACATGACGGCCCGCGCGGCCGATCTGCCGCTGAGTACCTATCAAGGCGCCAAATGGTTGCTGGTAGATGCGAATGTCCGCCCCGACCAGACGCTGGGAATGGTCGAACCGATTGTTACGCAACCGACAAGCACCATCGAGGGCATTCTGCTGACGCTCAAACTGGGCGGCATCGCGCACGCCGACCGCATTCCCGGCTGGATCAGAAAAGTTCGCCAGTGGAACGCTCATGACGTGCGCGTACGGCAGTTAGCGCGAAGCAAGATCGAAGTTTGTCTCACCGCCCGCTTCAATCGCTGAACACACCCCGCAGCCCGGCGAGAGTCTCTCGACAGCGATCATTTGCTTGGCGTCCCTCGAGTCGCCCCCCCGCCCCGCTGTTTCCGAGAAAAAAGACAACTTTCTAGGCTAGGCTTCTCCCA
>CALELC010000075.1 GCA_937904535.1 uncultured Planctomycetaceae bacterium | reverse complement strand
TGCGATGGGGCCGATGCTCGCCGAACTGCTGCGACTGCACGATCGCTGCGAAACCGACACCGCCTTGCAGGACCAGCGGTTTGATCCACCGACGCTGTCGTGGAACTTCGGTGTGTCCGATCATTCCACCGCCGTCAACGTAACGCCGGCTCGCAGTGTCGCTTGGGTCTCGCTGCGGACGATGCCGACGGTTCGCAGCGAGGAGTTGATCGCGGCGGCTCAAAGCAAGGCCGAAACGCTCGGGCTGACGTTTCAGCGCGGCCATCATGGGCCACCGATGTGGATTGATCCCCAGAGCGACGCAGTTCGACTGATGTGCGAGCTGAGCGGCACCGAGTCGTCTCAAACAGTGTGCTACGCGACCGACGGTGGCGAGTTTCATGAACTTGAAAATCGCGTTGTTTGCGGGCCAGGCGACATCGCTCAGGCGCACACCAGTGACGAATGGCTCGACCTCGACCAACTGAACCGTGGCATCGATCTGTACCTGCGGGTACTGCAGCGCTGTTGCCTCTGAATGCTGCTGACGTGCCGTAGGTCGTCATGTGACCGCAACCGTGGTGGTGTACGTTCTGTCACGGGCGGCGTAGACTGATCGCTCGGACCCGTGCATGCGACTTCTGCCCCCATTGCTATGATTACCGTAACCCTCAACGGCAATCCCGTCGAACTGGAACAGCCGCTTTCGATTCGCGACCTGCTGGAATCGGTGCAGGTGCCGCCGGATTATCTCGCGGTTGAGATCAACGCCGAAGTGGTACCCCGTGCTGAGCACCCGACACACTTGGTGCATGATGGTGATGTGGTGGAAGTCGTCACGCTCGTCGGCGGCGGCTGATCCTGCGTCACCAACCTTCCGCTGAACCGTCTTCGAATCTCGCCCATCTGACTGCCATCATGTCTACCCCCGCTGCATCCGACGCACCTTCGCAGACGCAAACCGAATGGGACGCGCCGCTACGTGTCGGCGGTCACACGCTTACCAGCCGCTTGATTGTCGGTACTGGGCGTTACGAGACGATGGAAGAGATGCGCCAGTCGCTCGATCAATCGGGGGCCACCTGCGTGACCGTGGCGGTGCGGCGTGAGCGACTGTATGCGCCCTCGGGCGAGAACATTCTCGATTTCCTCGACCTAGATCGCTACACGCTGCTGCCTAACACCGCTGGTTGCTTCAACGCCGTCGATGCTGTCCGCGCCGCACGTCTGGGACGTGAGATCCTGACGACACTCGGTAATCCTGGTGCCAACTGGGTCAAGCTCGAAGTGCTCGGAGACAGCAAGACACTGTTGCCCGATCCGGTGGAAACGCTCGCCGCTTGCCGCGAACTGGTGGCGGACGGCTTTTCGGTCCTGTGTTACACCAGCGATGATCCGGTGATCGCTAGACGGCTGAAGGAATTGGGGGCGGCGAGCGTGATGCCCGCTGGCAGCCCGATCGGCAGCGGCCAAGGACTGCTGAACCCCAACAACCTGCGGATCATTCTGGAATACCTCAAGCAAGATGATCCGCACTACCCCGTGATCGTCGACGCAGGTGTGGGCACCGCGAGCGACGTGTCGGAGGCCTTTGAACTCGGTGCGGATGGCGTGCTGCTCAACACCGCGATCGCGCATGCTCGCGATCCCGTGCTGATGGCCAGCGCGATGAAACACGCCGCCATTGCTGGCCGCCAAGCCTATCTGGCTGGTCGCATTCCCAAACGGCTGTACGGCACCGCCAGTAGCCCGGTTGAAGGCGTGATCAGCACGCGTCCTTACGGTGCCGCATCGCGTAGCACCGAGAAGTAAATCCGCCCAACATCGGTCATGTAGTTGACTTCTTTGGCAGCTGCCGCGCGTTCGGCAAACTCGAGCGCTTGCTTGCGATTGCCCAGGGCGTCTGCGTGCATCGCCAAGTACAGATCAGCATAAAAGCTGGCGCTGGCGTGTTGATTCGACTCCGGTGGCAGCTTCTCGACTTCCGCTCGCACCGCCGCCTCCTGGCTGACTCCGCGGTACAGCCACAACAATTGCTCCATCGGCACGCGGCGATCGCCGGGAGCCGGCAACACCAGCATGCGTGCTTGCTCGGCCGTCGATGCTTTGGCAACACAGTAAAAGTGCCACAGGGCATTCTCCACATCGTGCGGATTGACCGTGCGATGCAGTTCAAACAACTTTCGTCCTTCGTCGTACTTCCCCGCGAAGGCCAGAGCGATTCCGTACTGCCAAAGTTCCGCTTCGTGCTGAGGCACCGCGGCGATGTAGCGTTGGAACTGAGTGATTGATTTGCTGATTTCACCACTGCGGAGGAACAGATCGCCGGCAAATCGCCAGGCTACCGGATCGTCAGGGTAGTGGCTTACCAGCGCCTCGGCTTCCTGCACGGCACGCGCGCGTTCACCTCGCTGCAAGGCTTCGAGCCCACTGTCACGAAGCACCGCCAGCGGTGGCCGCTGCTGAGCGACGAGCGGATTGGCAAACACGGTGAGGCTGAGAACGACGATGGTCAATCGATTCATTGCGAAAACCCTGTCGAAGCAACAACGTGAACCGTCCCCCATACCGGATCGTGAGCTTGGCCGCTGATGCAATTACAGCCGCCAAAGCAACAGAGGATGAAGCAGCATCACCAGCAGGGCGCCACTGAGAGCAACCAGCGGCGAACTTAGTGCTAAGCCAGCCAACACGGGCAAGGCGATCGCGTCCATCAACAGCAACGCAGCCCAAGCGGTCGTGGATACCGTCATCGTCTCGCCTTGGTCGTGGTCTCGATCGTCCTGTGCTTCTGCGACTTGCAGACTTAGCACATCTCTGCCCCGTCAGCCGGTCGCGATCACACGCCGGCTGATGAGAGTTCCCATGGGTAACACGGCCCGGGTTACAGGCCGCAGCGTTACCCTGACTTAAGCGTGCGCGTCACCTTTGGCGGCGTCGTCGGGTTCGGGAATGTTATCAAAACCTTCAGCGGATTCGGCCGGTGCGGTCCGAGTTCGATCCCAGAAGAACAATCCAAAGATGACCATGATGATCGCGGCCATGATGGCCGGCGAGAGCCAAAAGTTCTTCCACTGCTCCATTGTGGTGCTGAGCAATTCTGGGTCGAGATTCGACGGCAGGTTTTGCGAAAACATTTTGGCAAAGGACTCGAAAAACCCAACTGGCTCCGGCGTTCCTCGGGCTGCCGACAGCGCTTCGCTATAAGTCGCCGCGCTGGTCACCTGTTGCCCATAGGGCCCAAAGGTGAGGTTCAAAGGAATGCCAAACAGATTGCCGCCGGCCATGATCCGGTAGCCGAAGAACATCCCCACACCTTGAGTCAGAAACACCAACAACCCTTGGGCCTGGCCACGAATCGCTCGCGGGGCCTTTTGGTCGGTGTACATGAACCCGGTGACAAAGAAAAAGTCATAGCAAATGCCATGCAGCGCGACGGCCAACAACAGCATCCAAGTGATCTGATCCGGAGCGCCAAAAGCAAACAGCACATACCGCAGCACCCAAGCCGCCATCCCCACCAGGATCATCATCTTGACCCCGAGGCGACGGAAGAAGAACGGAATCAGCAGCATGAAGAAGATTTCGGACATCTGCCCAATCGTCATCGTCGCGCCGGCTTCAGCAAACCCTGTGTGCGTCAAGAACGCGGCGGTCATTCCGTAGTAGAACGCCAG
>CALELC010000074.1 GCA_937904535.1 uncultured Planctomycetaceae bacterium | reverse complement strand
AAGCGGTCCAGGTCGCGCCGCGGCCACTCCTCGCCGCTGACTCCTTTGGCAGCAGCCAGCGCGGGTAGGGGCGGGTCAACCAGCGGTTGATATGCCCAGTGTGGGTCCATGTCTGCGTTCTTGCGGCCTGGAAGAACCGCCTCGCCCTGACGCGGATCAGGCGCCCCCATCTCAATCCACTGCTTGAAGTTCGCGATCACAGCGGCGGGCAGTTGCGGCGCCTTGGGCGGCATCCGCAATTCGGGATCTTCATGGGTGATCGCCGTCAATAGCAGACTGCTATCGAGATCACCCGGCACGACCGCCGGCCCACGCTCACCACCGGCGCGCGTCGCTGCTCGTGTATCAAGCCGCAATTCGCC
The DNA here is from genome assembly GCA_937904535.1 of uncultured Planctomycetaceae bacterium. GTDB lineage: Bacteria > Planctomycetota > Planctomycetia > Pirellulales > Pirellulaceae > UBA6163. The sequence goes on along the minus strand of CALELC010000074.1, from coordinate 3,157 downwards.
CTCGGCCGCTCCCGACTGCTCGCTATGGCAGTCGTAGCAGTGCTCGATCAGCACTGGCCGGATCTTGGATTCAAAGAAGGCAAGCGCCTGAGGAGAAACGGCTTCGGTCGGAGCCGAAGCGGTGGCAGCCGCCATCGGCGATTCGGCCCACGCCGGCGTGGCAACCCAGCAACTTGCCAGCCAACCCAACGCTAAAGATCGCTTCATTCGAGTGGCTCCGGCGGAGTGAATTGTTGTTGTTCGATCTGAGCGCCCTTGTCGAGATGACTGCGCAACTCGTATTGAGATTCGTCCAGTCTTGCACTTTCTAAAAACGTATAGGTCACCGTGCCTCGAGGTTGCCCATCGCGGACCATCCACAGCACCAACCGCGTCAACGCATGGTCCGCCGGATCGATCTCCAGCAGCGCTGCGGAAACCACGGGATGAACGCGACCAGGCTTGAGCGTCGCCCAGACCACCAGGCCGGTCTCACTGCCTGGCTCGGCCGGAGCAGCCCGAAGATCAAAATCCGCCAACACCTCCTGCACCAACCGAGGCACCGTCAGCGAATTGGCTGCACACAGCAGCGCAACCTCTTGCGGCAGATCCTCCGGTGCAGACCGAAACTCCACTCCGCGCTGCCGGGTCGAACACAGCCAAAGCGCGCCGTCTCTCTGGCGGCCGATTTGCAGTTCCCATTCGCCGATCGTGCATGTGGACCAGAAGCGATCGCCGCGTGTCCACAGCAGACTGTGTGATGGGCCTTCGAGCCACTTCGTTTCGTCCCAGTACCGCGGGTCGGGTGTGTACTGCACACGGTAGCAGCGGTCGAGTTGCCCCAGATGGACGCTGCGCAGGTCGCGTAACGCCACCGAAGCGTTGGCCACTGCTGGACTGCTGTGCCGCACCGCTAGCAGGGCCGCCAATAGCAACGCCGCAGCCAGCGCCGCTCCGGCTAGCCACCGAGGCAGACGCGGTGGCTGCGTACCGCCGGCAACGCTTGGCGGAGCAACACTGGCCCGCTCTGCACGTTCCACTGCCATCGACGGAGGCGGCGAGAGAGAACCAAAAATCGCAGCCTCCTGCTGACGCGTTTGCCGTACTCGCTGCAGCAGATCGCTGGCATCGACCCGCTGTTCGGCGCGTTCCCAACGCTCTGCCAGCAGGCGATCGACCGCCTGGTCCAGCGCCGACTCAGGCTCACTCATCGAGTCGACTCCTCAAGAAACGGGCGCAGCCGCATCGCCAACCGCGTTCGGCCTCGGTGCAACAATGTCCGGGCATTGGCGTAACTGATCTCCAACATTTCGGCGACCTCCTGCAACGAATGGCCCATCGACCGCAGTTCGATGACTGCCCGCTGGATCGGCGACAATTCGCCCAGCGCCACGTCGATCGCCGCTTCGAGTTCGTGCTGCATCGCCTGCTGCGGTGGCTGCAGCGCTGCTGCATCGGCCATTGCCGCTGCGTTGGCAGCGTCTCCCTGCTCGGCAGTTTGCCAATCGACGTGCCGCCTGCGCCGCTGAGTGTGGTTGATGCAGGCATAGGTGATTGCCTTGAATAATAGGGGAGTGCCGTCGCGGGGCAGATCGTAGATTTCCGCGCGGGCGAGCAACCGACCGTAGCAGTCATGCACCACGTCCTCGGCCACCGTGCGGTCGCCCAGCAACGAAATCGCATAGGCGAGCGCTCGCTGAATCGTCGCCACGATCCAGGCGTCCAGTTCGTCGTCGGATCGCGGGGAATCGGCCATCGCTGAAGGTTTGCCTGGTCATATCCGGCCGCTCCCAGTCAGGGATTTGAGTCTGCAGCTATGGGTATAACCCACGACCCGATGGTTTGTGACAGACTTTTCTTGCCGAAGCGCAAGGTCTTCCGACCGGTTCCACCGACCCCCAAAGAGAACCGGCCGAAATCTCACTCAGCAATCGATGAGCCAAAGCCTACTGCGCCGGCGGGGATGCAGCCCCCACGGCGGCGAGCGCCTGGCGGACATGTTCGTCGGCGGCAAACAAGGCGGAGTAGGCCAAGCGAATCCTGCCTTCGCGGTCGATCACGTAAGTGACGCGTCCGGGAATGATTCCCAGCGCCTGGGACGCGCCATACAACCGGCGGAGCGAACCGTCGGTGTCGCTGATCAGCGGAAATGGCAATTGATGCTGCCGCGCAAACGCCTGATGACTGCTCGCCGAGCCGCTGCTGACACCGACGACTTCAAAACCCGCGTCGACAAACCGCGAGTACGAGTCACGGAACGCGCACGCCTGCTTCGTACAGACCGGTGTCCCGTCGCGAGGATAGAAAAACAGCACCAGTCCCCGCTGGCCAAGAAAATCCTCCAGCCGGATGGTGTGCCCATCCCCGGTCTTGGCCACGAACGAAGGCGCCGGGTCTCCCACTTGTAACGTTTGCGTCGTCATCGCCCCTCACCGTTGCGGATTTTAAAAGGCAACTCATCGCTCGCCGTGCGAAGCATGCGGTGCGCTGAGCCAAGCTCAATGTTCTATCTGAGCCGTTCTATCTGAGCCGAGGTGCGGGCACAAAAAAACCCCGGCAAACACTCGGTTTGCCGGGGTTTCAAGAAAGCGACGCTGACGGGGCTCGAACCCGCAACCACCGGATCGACAGTTCGGTGCTGCGGTCATGCGCTGGCTCGGTTCTGCGGCTTGTGGGGTAGTAATTTGCGGCGGCTGCGACGGTGCAGCAGCTAACCGATAGGGGCTGTCATCTTGCTAATTATCTCCGCGGCGGTGCAAGGGCGAAACGTCGAATCGGCGGCAAGCGAGGAAAGCCGGGCGATGATCGTCTATCGGCAGAGCTCGTTTACCTTTTATGAGGAGCGGCTTTTGATCGTCGGTTACCTCTCCGGCGATGATGCGATGGTTAACGCGGTGCTACGGTGGGCAGCTCTCCGCCCCTTGGCCGTGCCGGCTAAGTTTGTTGGGTGCGATCTTGCCGCCGGTCGGTCGTCTTATTCCTCCCCTCGTTTCGGCGTTCGGCGTGATGGGCAAGCAAAGTAAATCGGCGGCGGCCGCGGACAGTCCAAACCTTGCCGTCAAGCGGCCGGCGATCGCGGAAGGTCGCCGCGTGGCCGAAGGTTTCGGAAATGCCGCGGCCGTCGTCGGTCCCGTTCGGCCGGGGCTCGAGCTGTTCGCCGTCACTCGTGGCCAGGTCG
>CALELC010000073.1 GCA_937904535.1 uncultured Planctomycetaceae bacterium | reverse complement strand
GATCGCTTCGGTTCCCAAGTGACTGCGGTAGTTACCCGCCAGCGCCAGCACCTGAGTCGGCTTTGTCGGCGGAAGCAGTTTCACGGCGGAGAGCTGATGCGTGGTGTCGGTCTTCGACCACTCGCCAAACAGGTCGCCGTCGAGCTGGATCACGCGGTCACCTTCGAGCAGCCCATAGGCCACGGTCTCGCCGGCTTGGAATCGCACGTACTTGGCGGAGTCCGCGGCAGACGCTGAAAGGGTGACGGTGAGGATCGCGGTCAGCGCGAAACTTAGACGCAGCGGTGTTGTCATGGGAAGGCTCCAGTTGACCAAGCAGGGAGGGCCGACCGAATCAATCCGTGTCGGCATTGCACCCTAACTTACTGCATTGCTGCGCCGGCGGCGATCAGCGCTCGCCGCTCGAATCGATCAGGCTTCGGCTCAGTAAATCAGTCTTCGGCCTTGCTGCCGTCGCCACACATCTTGACGATCTTGGGATCAAAGCGGCCGACGACCTCTACCAAGTCCCGCTGGGCGTTCATGACGGCGTCGATGTCCTTATAGACGCCTGGAACCTCATCGCTGCCGGCGGAGAGCACTTGCACGCCTTGCGACTCCAGTTGCTTGCGGACGGTGTTCCAGGAGAACTGCGATTTGGCTGCGGTGCGGCTCATTCGTCGTCCGGCACCATGTGACGCCGAGTTGAGGCTCGCGGGATTTCCTCGCCCACGCACAACATAGGCCGGCGAAGCCATCGAGCCCGGGATCACTCCTAGCACCCCTTTACCCGCCGGAGTCGCTCCTTTGCGGTGCACGATCACTTCACGTCCGTCGTGGACTTCCTTCCAGGCAAAGTTGTGATGGTTTTCCACGCCGCCAATAACCTGCACACCAGCCAGCCGCGACACGTTGCGGTGGATTACATCGTGATTGGCCGCCGCGTAATCGCCCATCAGGTTCATCGCCTGCCAGTACTCCTGACCTTCTTCGCTTTCAAGGTCCAGCCAGGCCAACCGCCCCAGTTCAGCGTACCGCCGCGGCAGACGCGCGCGGGCGATGTTGCTGTAGACGTTGCAGACCGCTGCACCGGCACCGCGACTGCCGCTGTGACTTAGCAGCGCCGTGTAGCTGCCGGGTGCCAGACCAAGGCTTTCCTGAGCGTCGTCACCGCTAGCCTCGCTGACCGTCAGCACACCGAACTCAACAAAGTGATTGCCCGAGCCGGAGGTGCCGAGTTGCCGCCAAGCGCGGTCGCGGTGTTCGCGTGTGATGCGCGTGATCGTCCAATCGCGATCCATCACCGCATGCTCTTGCGGCTTCTGATAGTCGACCCCGACACCAAACCGCGTCCCTTTCTCGAGCGCCGTCTTCCAACGCTGGGGATCGGTGAGCAGCGACTGAGGTGGCGCGTCGAGCACCGACAGCTTCATGCGGCAAGCGATATCGACACCGACAGCGTAGGGAATCACGGCGCCTTCGACGGCCAGGACACCGCCGATCGGCAGACCATAACCGACATGTGCATCGGGCATCAGCGCCGCACCACGAACGCCGGGCACCGAGCACGCCTGCCGCATTTGAACATGCGAGCCCTCGTCGATGTCTTCGCCCCAAGTGCGATAAGCGATCGGGCGCAGCGGTTCGAACCGTCCCGATTCGAGGATGCCTGCCGCCAGCTCCGCAAAATGCGGGTCCTCACGGAAACGTTCCGGCTCGGCAACGACCTCGGCAATTCGCTGTTTGAGTTCCCGCGCGGGGAGGCGCCCTGCCTTCACCGTGGACTGAATCCCAGCCAGCGCCGCCGCATAGCATTCGTCGGGAACTCCCAGTTCTTTCAGTTGTTTGGTGCGCATCGCGATGTCCTTGGCAAGCGAAATCAGTGAGCGGAGAGGACGCACCGCTATGCCAAAAGGTTCACCCGCTTCGTCTGCTGCAGCCTTGCGGTCTGCCGCATTCCCGCTGATCGCCGCGCTGAGCCTCGCTTAAGCACTGCTGTTGAGCGTTTCCTGCAGTTGTTTCAGGTCGATGGGTTTGACGAAGTGATGGTCAAAACCGGCAGCGACAGCCGAGCGGCGATCTTCTTCTTGGCCATAGCCGGTGATCGCGATCAGTAGCAGATCACGGCGACGGTTGCGGAGGCAGCGTGCCACGTCATAGCCATTCATGCCGGGCAGTCCGATATCCAGCAGCACGACATCGGGTTTGAAACGGTCCATTTCGTCGAGCGCCGCATTTCCGTCGTACTGCGTTTGCACCGGGTGCCCGGCCAACAGCAACAGTCGCGCGAGGCTGTCGGCTGCGTCGCGGTTATCATCGACCACTAAGATGCGTTGTCGATTCGTCGCCGGGGGAGCCGGGGCGTGACAACTGAGCAACCGTGGCTCGGTCTCGGGCTGCGAAGCCGACGGCAGTGTCACGCGGAACTCACTGCCGTGCCCCAAGCCCGGACTGTACGCTTCAACGCAACCGCCGTGCATTTCGACGAGCCGGCGGACCAGCGTCAGCCCCAATCCCAGTCCACCCTGGGAACGATCCAGCGAGCGTTCTGCTTGGCTGAACAGATCGAACACTCGCGTCAGCATCTCGGCGGAGATTCCCATACCGTTGTCGGTAACGGTGGTGGCGATCATGCCATCCTTCGTCCGCTGCACATCGACGCGAATCCGGCCCCCGGGATCCGTGTATTTGGCGGCATTGTTAAGCAGGTTTGCGAACACCTGTGCCAGCCGCGTTGCATCGCCATCAATGTGCATCGGGCCAGGTCCAAATGTGAACGTCAGCTCGTGCTGTTGGGTAACGATCAGCGATTGGGCGGTCTCGGCGGCTTGCTGGATCAGCGTCGGCAGGTCGAGTACTTCACATTGCAACCCAATCTTGCCGCGGAGGATCCGCGAGACATCCAACAAGTCATCGACCAAGCGGACCATTTGTCCGACCTGACGATCCATCATGGCCAGCAAGTCTCGCTTTTCGGGATCGTCACCGAGATCGAGTTGTAAGATCGAGACTCCATTGCGGATCGGAGCCAGCGGGTTTCGCAGCTCATGAGCCAGCATCGCCAGAAACTCGTCTTTGCGCTGGGCTTCCTCGCGCAACCGCTCGGCGGTCCGACTGGACTGCAGCAGCAGATCCCGGATTTGGTACTGCCGCTCGCGCGCCCGGAGCGCCGTGCGGACAGCGCTGATCAGCGTCAACACTCGAACCGGACGTTCCAGCAGCGTGACGTTACCGAAGGTCTCGAGCACTTGCAGAGCGCGCTGCGAGCCCGCACCGGGCCAAGTGAGTACGAGAATCGGAAAATCCGACCAGGGCCCCTGATGCTCCAGTACATCCAGCAGCATGGAGGCTGCTGCTGGCTGCAGGGCCTCTTCTGCGATGATCGCCACCGCCGCACCGGCTTCGATGTTTCGGCAGATTTCCGTGAGATCGCGGCAGACGGTGTTGCTCAGTTGCACTTCATCCAGCACGGTGCGGCAATAGTCGGCATCCTTGAGCGTAGGAGCTAACACCAGGACTCGCCGTTGCAGGGCCGACAGATCTTGCTCGCACATCGTTGCCTCAGCCTCCTGCCTGCGAGATGAAGGTTGGCGTGCCGCTCAAGACGCCCTGGAAATTCGTTAGCGGCTCACCCACCCAAATCCCTTCTTGTGACATCCGCAGCTCGCGCAGCGTGTCCTCATGCACGCCGCTGCGCTTCTTCACCACCGAGATCGCACGGTTGAGCCTGCCCTGCGATTCGAAATAGCGAAACAGAATCACGCTGTCGGCCAAGTAACTCGCATCCAGCGGCGTCTGCATTCCGGAACCGAGAATGCCGTGCTGGGCCACCACCAGCAGCGTTACCACTCCCTGCTGGCCGAGATAGGTAAGCAATTCATGCAGCTGAATGATTAGGAAGCGTTCCTCCGGCATGGCGCTCAAATAGCCATTGAGGCTGTCGATCACCACGACTTTGGAGTTGAACTGCTCGATCTCACGGCGCAGCCGGTGGACGAACTCCCCCGGCGATCGTTCCCCAGGATCAATCGGCTGCACATGGATGTGTTCGGATTCGATGTGCGGCTGGAGGTCGACTCCCAGTCCGGCCATTCGCGCCACCATCGTGGTCAAGCTTTCGTCAAAGGTGTAGACGATCGCATGTTCTCCGCGTTCCGCGGCGGCGACGGCATACTGCAATGCGAGCGATGATTTGCCCGAGCCGGCCGGTCCCATCAATAGGGCGCTGGTACCGCAATCCAGACCGCCTCCGAGCAGTTGATCGATCGCCTCCACGCCGCTGGAAAGCTGCCCGCTGGGGAACGGCAGGCGATGTTCCGCTGCCACCAACCGCGGGTACACCTCCAACCCACCTTTGACAATGGAGAAGTCGTGAAAACCACCGCGGAACCGTCGGCCACGCATCTTCACCACCCGCAACCTCCGCCGCTCGGCCCCGTACTCGGGAGCCAACTGTTCGAGCGTCACGACTCCGTGAGCCAAGCTGTGCAACTGCAGGTCCGCCGACTCGGACGTGCGGTCATCCAACAGCAGCACTGTGCAGTTCCGTCCCGCAAAGAACTGCTTGAGCGCTAAGATCTGACGTCGGTAGCGGAGCGGGCTTTGCGCCAGCAGTCGCATCTCCGACAACGAATCGAACACCACTCGTAGCGGCTCGATCCGCTCGACTTCCGCCAACACCGCCTTCGTGGTCTCGCTCAGTTCCACCTCCGATGGGTGAAACATGCGGGCCTGAGACTCAGGCAGCAGACTCTCTTCCGACGGAATGAGTTCGCAGATGTCGATCTCGTCCAGCGACCACCCGTGTGACGCCGCCACGGCGGTGAGTTCTTCACGCGTCTCCGACAGCGTCACATACAACCCGCGTTCCCCCTGCTGACGCCCTTGCAGCAAGTACTGCAACGCCAGCGTGGTTTTGCCAGAGCCGGGATCGCCTTCAATCAGATACAGGCGCCGAGGTGAAAAACCACCGTCGATAATGTCGTCAAACCCCGCGATCCCGGTAGCGACCAGGGAATAGTGATGCATGCTTGCTTCGGCCACATTAATCCTCTTGGACATGCCCTCTCGATGATTTGCCATTGTACCCACCGCTTCGCCAAAGGAGCCAGGAGTTCGGCGACTAGCGGGTGGGCTGCGAGCATGCCTCTTGCCCTGCGTTCACCGCGCCCGATCATGTGGCGTTGCTGCGAGAGTCAACCAATCGGCTAACCAAGACGCTCGGTGACTGGACTCTAGCGAAACGAGTGCCGGATTGTGAGTGAAGCTTGGTCGCCGCTGGGAACATCGCTCAACCGGCAGCAGAAATCGACCATCTCATTACTTTCACAACAGTCAGGAATCGATTGTGCTGATCACTCATCCAAAAAGCTGGCTGACTCTCAAGCCGTCTGTCTCTTGGATTCCCTGCGGAAACTCCTTGCCCCGCTGCACAACTCGGGTTAGCAAACCAAGCTTTCGAAAGATGGTCTTTGCGTCGCTCACTGCGCTGCTGTGGCTGATCACCGTGCAGAGTGGAAACACACTGCGGGCCGAACTGACGACCTGGGATGGACGCCATTCGATCGAGCGGATCGAGCTGACCGTGGTGTACTTTGTGCCCAGCGATGCTCAGCCGCTGCCCGACTGGCGCGAACGGGTCGATTACTACTGTCAGCGGTTACAGCAATTTCATCATCGTGAGTTCGCGGGACAAGCGGAATTGAAGGTCGTGGTTCGTCCCGAACCCTTCTCATCCAAGCTTTCCACGTCACAACTGCGACGCGGC
>CALELC010000072.1 GCA_937904535.1 uncultured Planctomycetaceae bacterium | reverse complement strand
CAGCCAGGCTCCGCCCCTGGGAACGCTCCCAAGCAAAGTGATGCTAATGGAAAGTGGTCCGTCGTAAACCGAAATGTCACCGCCAGCGATCGCCACGGAATACAGCTGGGCAGCTTCCAAGATCCCTTCATACACGCCCGCCGCGGTCTCGGTCGCACACCGGTTGGGCAACGACAAATTGACCAGTGCCGCTGTGGCGGTGCCGCCCATCGCCGCAATGTCGCTCAAGTTGATCGCCATCGCCTTATAGCCGATGTCGTCGAGCGCGTGCTCTCCGAGCACGAAATCAACCTGGTCGATGATCGCATCGGTGCTGGCGATCAGCTGTCGGTCGGCGGGTAGGTCAAGGATTGCTGCGTCATCGCCGATGCCCACCGTTACGGTAGGCAATTGGCGCACACGCCCCTTCAGCCAAGCTAAAAAACTTTGTTCCATGTTTCCGATTCAAAATCCATCGGCGGCTATTCACTCGTGGCTGCCGATTGCAAGGATGTCAGCGGTGGATCGGCGCGTCGATCGCAATTGCGTGTCGCTTCACCTCCGATCGAACCTGCCCTGTGATTGAGCCGGGCAGGTCGGCTGCTCTACAATACCTTTCCGGGACCGAAACCGCAGCAGCCCTTGGCGCGAGCTGCTGAATTGCCTCGTGCGGTCCGCCGCCCCCGCGGCCGCCCTCGCGGCCATGTTGCAGGTCCCGCCATCCCCGCGCACTCTTTTTCCCGAGGATTCTGCTCATGTCGACCACGCTTGCTCGCCCGAAGTCTGCTGTCGAGATTCATCACACCCAGTGTTTCATCGATGGACGTTGGGAACCGGCTGCGAGCGGCAAGACATTTGCCACTTACAACCCAGCAACCGAAGAAGAGATCGCTCAGGTTGCCGAAGGTGATGCCGCTGATATTGACCGCGCCGCCAAGGCGGCTCGCAAAGCATTCGATAGCGGTCCGTGGTCGAAGATGGACGCTCGTGATCGTGGGCGTTTGCTGTACAAACTCGCCGATGCAATCGAGTCGCAGGCCGACGAGTTGGCCGCACTGGAGACGCTGGACAACGGCAAACCGATCAGTGAAAGTCGCAAAGGTGACCTACCGCTGGTCATTGACTGCCTGCGCTACTATGCAGGCTTCGCCGACAAGATCCAGGGCAGCACCATTCCGATCCGCGGCAACTATCTCTGCTACACCCGTCGTGAACCGGTGGGCGTAGCCGGCCAGATCATCCCGTGGAACTTCCCCATGCTGATGACAGCCTGGAAATGGGGACCGGCACTGGCGGCTGGATGCACGATTGTGATGAAGCCAGCCGAACAGACGCCACTAACCTGCTTGCGAATGGCTGCGATCGCCCAGGAAGTCGGCTTTCCCGACGGTGTGATCAACATCGTGCCCGGTTTTGGCCCCACTGCCGGAGCGGCCGTGGTTCGGCACCCGATGATCGACAAAATCGCTTTCACCGGGGAACACACGACCGCCCAAATCATCACCCGTGATTCCGCCGCGACGCTCAAGCGGTTGACATTTGAGCTCGGCGGCAAGAGCCCCAACGTCGTGATGGCGGATGCCGATCTCGATGCAGCGGCCCAGGGAGCTTATATCGGTTTGTACCTCAACCAAGGACAATGCTGCTGTGCCGGCAGCCGGTTGTTTGTCGAATCGAGCATCCGTGACCGCTTCCTGGAGAAACTGACGAAGCTGGCGGCAAACCGCCGCGTGGGCGACCCCTTTGATACCCGCACCGAGCAAGGTCCGCAGATCGATCGCGCCCAGTTCGACAAGATTATGTCGTACATTGATAAAGGGCAGAGCGAAGGTGCGAATTTGCTCACCGGAGGCAAGCGAGTCGGTGACCGGGGTTACTTCATCGAACCGACGATTTTTGACGGTGTCAGTGACGAGATGAGCATCGCCCAGGAAGAAATCTTCGGACCGGTGCTGAGCGTACTAACGTTCGATGACAAAGAAGACCTGATTCGCCGGGCCAATCAAACGTTCTATGGGCTTGCTGCTGCCATCTGGACGCGCGATATCTCGACGGCTCACGATTTCGCGGCCCGCGTGCGGGCCGGGACGGTGTGGGTGAACTGCTACGATGCATTTGACGCAGCGGCTCCGTTTGGGGGTTTCAAAATGAGCGGACATGGTCGCGAACTCGGTGAAGAAGGCCTGCGGGCCTACACCGAAAACAAGACGGTCACCATCAAACTGTAGCCAACTAGCTGAAGCCACCGGCCCGTCTTGCCGGCGGGCCGAAGGGTGCCGGCCTTGACGGGCCCGTGTGGATTCAGGACCTTGCCTGCCGGAATACAAGGTTCATTGGTGTCCCTGTTGGAGTTTGCTGTGCGGTTTCGATCGGCTTTGCCCTTCCACCTGGAGCCGACGGCATCCGGCAGAGATGAACCGCTCCCTCGGCGACAATGGCTGCTGCGCATGACCTCTGGCGTGATCGCGTCCCTCCCCGCGACGGCTGCCTGGGCGAGCGAGCGGCGACCGGCCCAAGCAGAGACAGGCTGGTGGACGTGGCGCGGTCCCCTGGGTCGGAACATCGCCGCGTCTGCTGATTTCGCACCGACATCGCTGTCGCTTGAACATCTGCTGTGGGAAGTACCGGTCCCAGGACGCGGTCATAGTTCCCCGATCGTAACCGACGATGCTATCTATCTGACCACAGCCGATACCGCGCAAGGCACGCAGTCGATATTGGCGTTTCGCCGTGAAGATGGCCAGCCGCTGTGGAGCGACGTCGTTCACCGCGGCGGCCTGCCGACCCAAAACCATGCCAAGAACACGGAAGCCACCCCAACCGTCGCGTTCAACGGCTCGCGGCTGATCGCTCTCTTCTACAACTCCGACGCCCTCTGGTTGACCTGCTATGCAACCTCCGGCGAGCGTCTTTGGCAGCGTGTGATTGGACCTTATCAACCCAAAACTTACAAGTTTGGCTATGGCGCTTCGCCAGCCATCTACGGCAACACGGCCATCGTCGTCAGCGACTATGATGGCGCTTCATTCATGGCGGCCGTCGACCTCCAAGACGGTGAAATTGTCTGGAGAATCCCGCGGCCCGGCAAACAAAGCTATTCCTCACCGATCATTGCCCAATTGCAAGGCCGTGATCAATTGCTGTTGAGCGGCGGCGACCAGATCGCCAGCTACGACCCGGCCAGTGGACAACGGTTGTGGAGCGCTCCGGCAACCACGATGGCCACCTGCGGAACCCTGGTCTGGGACGACCACTATGTGTACGGCAGTGGTGGCTATCCCGATGCACAAACCGCGTGCATCCGTGCTGATGGGTCAGGTGAGGTTGTCTGGACGAACAATCAGCAGTGCTACGCGCAGTCGCTGTTGACAACGGGCGGTTATTTGTATGCGGTGACGGATCAGGGAATCGCCTATTGCTGGCGCGGAGCCGATGGCGAGGTAATGTGGAGGCAGCGGCTGGGCGGCAATTATAGCAGTTCACCGTTGCTCGTCGGTGACCGGATCTTTGTTCTTAATGAACGAGGGGAAGCCTTTACCTTTCTCGCGACGCCGGACCAGTACGCATCCTTAGGCCATAGTAAAATGGGTGACGAAGGCTTTGCCACGCCTGCAGTCGTAGGCGACACAATGTATCTCCGTACCGCTCGTGAAGCTTCAGATGGTCGCCAAGAGTACTTACTCGCACTGCGTTAAGCGACCCGACGCCAATTCTTAGCCCTTCTGTTGCGGGGCACTTCGCCGCAGGATAGGCTATCGCGATGACCATCTGACCGACCTGAATTGTCGGTGAGGAGGATCTCAATGCCCCGGTATCTGCAGTTATTTCTTGGTTAGGGGTTCGATCATGCAATGCTTCATCGGTTGGGTTGCAGCGGTCAGCTTTGCACTGCTGAGTATTTCCAGCACATCTGCAGGTCCGATTCATTATTCGGCATTTCTGGACGGGCCGAGTGAGTCGCCGCCCAATTCGTCTCCGGGCATCGGCTACGCAACCTTTGTTTTTGATCCGGACGCTCACATCTTGACCTTGAATGCGACCTTCGAAGGTTTAATTGGGACCACCACTGCCGCGCATATTCATGGGCCAACGCCGCTTCCTGGAACGGGCACTGCAGGTGTGGCAACCATGGTGCCGACATTTCTTAACTTTCCGCTTGGGGTAACCGTCGGCACCTATAGTGCAACCTTCGACACGTCGCAGATATCAACCTACAATCCCGCGTTTGTTGCAGCCAACGGTGGGACGCCCGCAACCGCAGAAGCAGCCTTAGGAGCAATGCTTGCCAGCGGAAGGGCTTATTTGAATATTCACTCGACGACGTTCCCTGGGGGCGAGATCCGAGGCTTCATTCAGCCGGTTCCGGAACCATCGAGCCTTGCGATCTGGAGTATGGGAATGGTAGGAGCTTGTGGGTACGTCAGGGCCCGCACTCGGCGACGCGCCGTCAGCGTGGCTTAGTCGCTCCAAGCCCCCCGCCCCCTCGTTTAGGCCAAGCGTGCCCGCTCCCGCCCCACTTTAGCGGAGTGCGGGAGGATGCGAGATGCTTGGCCACAAGCGGTATGCTTGCATCGCAGGTTGAGCAGGAGAGAGATTTTGTCTCTAGCGACTGGCTGAACGCTTTGTTACTAACCCAACGCTATCCAGAAGCCGTCCCTGCTTTGGAGGTTGGAGCCATGTGGCGTTCGCTCTCTCTCATCATCGTTTCACTCGCCCTGGGCACGCTCGCCGCGATCGCCGGATGCAACCGATCGTCTGACGGCAGTGCCACCACATCGGGAACATTCGGTCGCTTTGAAGGCGAAGTGGTTGCTTCGTGGCTCGACAACGGTCGTGACATGCTGCTCCGCGAAACATTCCGCTTTGTCGACTCGGCCAATCGCGAGTGGGTCGCTCCTGCTGGTTCAGTAGTCAATGGTGCCTCGATTCCCGCACCATTCTGGTCGCTGATCGGTGGCCCGTTTGAAGGCAAATATCGCAATGCCTCGGTTGTCCACGATGTCGGCTGTGAAGAGATGACGGCATCCTGGGAAGATGTCCACTGGATGTTTTACGAGGCTTGCCGTTGCGCTGGCGTGGATGAGTTCAAAGCCAAGACGATGTATTACGCGGTGTATCACTTTGGCCCGCGGTGGGAACCGATTGTCGAGACGGTGGTTGAACCTCAGGAACGCAGCGATGGACAGGTGGTGATGCAGGAAGTGCCTGTGAAGCGAATGGCACGCCTGGATCCGCCCCCGCCGACGGCCGTCGAGATTGACCAAATCCGAGCCTACGTGAGCGAGGAGAATCCCAGTCCTGATGCCATTCGGCGGCTCAAACGCGATGAGTTGCGGCAGCGCCCCAACCGCCGCGGGGCTCACCCTGGTCGGCCCATAACGGCGGAGCGTTCCCGTCCCCCTGAAGCCGACCAGCTCAACCAGCGTTCGATGCGTGCTGGCGGTCCTCCGCCCTCCGCGACGCACGCGCCTGAGCAGGATTACATCATCGATCAAGTGCGTCAGTACATCGACGCCCAGGCCGGTGAGCCGCGGCCGGCTCAGTACACGGTTGAAGCCAATCGCGGTAACTACCGGGTTTACGTGCAATACCTCGCTGGCGAGGATGGCTCGGACTCGAACCTCGGCAGCAGCATCGCTCTGGTTTCCCGTCGCGGCCAGATCTTGGAGTTCGTCAACACGCCCCAGTGATCGCGACCTCGGCACGAGCTAAAATAGCTGGGCTAGTAAGGTTAAATAGCTGGGCTAGCAAGCGGCGGCCGTTCCCAGGGGCAGAACGATGCAATCCGATGAATCCATCCGCGCGATCGATCCATCGGTTCGCATTGGACACGTCCACCTCAAAGTCGCTGATCTTGAACGAGCCCTACGTTTTTACTGCGGAGTGCTCGGCTTCGAGGTAACGCAGCGGTACGGAAGCCAAGCCGCATTCGTTTCGGCAGGCGGTTACCACCATCACATCGGGCTCAACACCTGGGAGAGCCTGGGTGGGACGCCCCCGCCGCCAGGCGCCACAGGACTCTATCACGTCGCCATTCTCTACCCGACACGCCAGACGCTGGCCCAGGCCGTGGTGCGGGTCCTGCAGGCTGGGATTCCACTTGATGGAGCGAGCGATCATGGCGTCAGCGAGGCGATCTACTTACGGGATCCTGACCAGAATGGCGTCGAGCTGTATTGGGATCGTCCGTCGGAAGCTTGGCCACGAACCGCAGCAGGCGAACTGGCAATGCACACCCGACGACTCGACCTCCACGGTCTTTTAGGCCTGGCGAATGATGCCAGTTCCGCCGCGTCGTCTCGATTAAACGAGTTCGATAAGACTTAGACAGGCGGCCAAATGACCAATCCATTTGCCCCTACCGTGATCTTGCCTGATGAACGCGGCGTCTTCGCCGATGGAGCGACTCGGTTACAGGCGGGTTTTGTTTATCGAGTGATCGAGTTCACACAGCCATTTGCAGGTGTACTGATCTACGATGGCTGGTGGTTTCGACAACGTGTCAGCATCCATGGCCAGACACTCTGGCGTCGGATCAGTTGGGTCAGCTTCTACAAACAAATCGATGTTGATTTGCCGCCGGAAATTGACCCTGAAGAGCGTTCGCTGCGAATTGAAATCCATTTCGGACGTGGGCTCAGCATCCGCAGGTTTCAAGTCAGTGTTGCTGGTATGATCGTGTACGACGAGATCGTTTGATTGCCCGTCTCGGCAGACTTCTCAGTGCCGCTCGCAAAAGGTTTTCATGTCCACTGCCGCTGCTGAACTTCTCTCGCCGACGATGTTGGCCAAGCTTGAGCGACTGGAACTGGTATCACGAAAAATTTTCCGCGGCCGCATGAAGGGCGAGCGGCGGAGCAAACGCAAGGGGGAGAGCGTCGAGTTCGCCGATTTCCGCGGTTACGTCGCCGGCGACGACCTGCGGCTGATCGATTGGAACTTATATGCCCGGCTCGACCAGTTGTTCCTCAAGCTATTTCTGGAAGAAGAAGATCTGCACTTTCACGCCTTGATCGATGCTAGTGAATCGATGAATTATGGCGTGCCGACGAAATTGCATGTGGCCAAGCAGCTCGCCGCGGCACTCGGGTATGTGGGTATGTGCCATGGTGATCGAGTGCGCGTGGCCGCGTTGGGACCAGCCGGAGCGCGCGCTCCCGTACTCCGCGGTCGCAGCGGCCTATGGCAAATGCTGAACTACCTCGATTCCGTCCAAAGTGGTCACAACCTGTCGTTGCACGACGGAATCCGCGATTTCGCGCTCCGCAGCGGCGGCTCAGGAGTCGTCGTGCTGATCACTGACCTGATGGATAAGCAAGGGTTTGAGTCGGCGTTACGAATGCTGATTGGCCGCCGCATGGACGTGGTCGTCATTCACCTGTTGGCCGCAGAAGAGCTCGAACCTCCCCTGCGAGGCGATCTGCGTTTGGTCGACTCGGAGGACAATGATTTTGCTGAAGTGACGCTCAATGAGTACGCGCTGCGGAAATACCGGGAGACCGTCACCGCCTTTATCAATTCGGCGCGGCAATTTTGCAGCCGCCGAAACATCAGCTACATCCTGACGCGCAACGACACGCCGATCGAGGAACTGATCACTCGTTACCTCCGCCAGCGAGGTGTGCTGCGATGAGCTTCATGCCAGCGTTGCTACCGTGGCAGTGGGCGGTGTTGGCCGCCGTCCCGATCGGCATCATCCTGCTCTATTTCCTCAAGCTGCGCCGCCAAAGCGTCAGCGTGCCGAGCACTTATCTGTGGTCGAAAACCATCGAGGATTTGCACGTCAATAGCCTGCTGCAGCGACTGCGGCGAAATCTGTTGCTGCTACTGCAGTTACTGGCGATCGCATTGGCCGCGCTCGCCCTGCTGCGCCCAGGTGTTCGCGAGGACGTTGCTTCCACTGGGCGCAAGGTGTTTTTGCTCGACAGTTCGGCGAGCATGCAGGCGACGGATGTTAGTCCGGATGCCAATCGCTTTGAGCAAGCCAAGCGTTTGATCGGCGAAGCGATCGATGCGATGGACGATCGTGATGTGGCAATGGTGATTGCCTTTAGCGACCGCACCGACGTACTGCAGTCGTTTACGTCTGACCGCCGTCGACTGCGTGAATCGTTGGCGCGGGCCAAGGTCACCTCGCGCCCCACCAACATCCTCGAAGCCCTGCGTGCCGCCGAAGGCCTAGCGAACCCGAATCGGACCAGCCAAGCCGCCGACGTAAATGATGTGC
>CALELC010000071.1 GCA_937904535.1 uncultured Planctomycetaceae bacterium | reverse complement strand
GGATGAAGTAGAATTTTTTGTCCAGCATTTTCGGGGAACTGCTGGTCTTGGAGGTCTCTGTCCCGGGGGTTGCCGGTTCTTCGACCGCGGTTTTGAAGGTGCCCAGCACCCGCAAACCGGTGATCTCGACGCTCTGAACGTTGTCACGCGCGAGTTGCTCATTGAAAAAGCTGGCCGAAATCTTGGAGCGTTGTTCTTCGCGGCTGAAGAAGATCAATCCAAAAGCCAATAGCAATACCAGGGCGATGAGCCACGAATTTCCCCCGCGCCGCGGTGGTGCGCTCTCGTCGGTCCGCTTCTCCATCTCGTATCTGTTCCTGCAGTGATGTGCCTGCCTAGTGGTACTCGTAAACTCGATTGTACCCGTAAGCAGGCGACGTGCCTAACCGGCACGTGATATCACGCGGCAGGTCCCGCCGAAGTAAATCTTTGCCGCTCAGAGGGGCTGATCGGCAAGGTTCGCGGTGGCAAGTGGGAAGCCGTGCCGCAACGACCGTCGCGGGATTTACCTCCGCCGTAGGAACCTGGATTGCCTGGCATGCCTTTGCGAACATCACTTGGTAGACTGTGGGCTCCTCCGGTCACTGCGCGGGTCGCCGTCGCGTGGCCGGTCCTTGGAATCCTTGCGAGCGCCGTTGCCCTCTGCCGCCGAAGCTGGTGCGTGAATCAGTTGAGCATCGAACCGAGAAATTGCGTATGACGTCTCCGCCCGGTCCGACGGCGACCCCGTGGAACATTCCGAATCTGCTGACGACCGCCCGGTTGGCGCTTGCCATCGCAGTGATCGTATTGATTGACAGCAACTATTTTTTGTCGGCAGCCGTGATCTTCGTGATCGCGGCCAGCACTGACTGGATGGACGGTTACTGGGCCCGTAAATACGGCCAGGTCACTAAGCTCGGCCGAATCTTCGACCCGTTTGTCGACAAAATCATCATCTGTGGATCGTTCATCGCCCTGGTCGCCGTGGCCGGTTCGGGAATCGCCGCCTGGATGGCGATCGTCGTCGTCGGACGGGAACTGCTGGTCACCAGTTTGCGCGGGATCATCGAGGGCGCCGGTGGAGATTTTTCGGCCTCGATGCTCGGCAAGTGGAAGATGGTGTTTCAGTGCGTCGCCGTGGTGGCAGCACTGCTGTGTGTGATTTCGGATCCCGTGCCCGTGTGGATGAACACGACGCGGTGGATCTCGATTTGGCTGGCCGTGGGTCTGACGGTTTACTCGGGAGTGGATTACGTGTTGGCGGCGGCGAGAATCTTGCGAAACGAAGGCGTAGCTTGATGGCGCAGGTACTTTTGCAGGCCGCCGAGTGGCTGTTTATCGTCGTGGCGATCGGCAGCATTGCTGGCTGGGCTTGGCTCATTGGACGCCGCCAACGGACTGGTGAGCCCTTGGTGGCGCCGCGGCTGCAGCAAGAACCCTACTGGTCGTTCGCCGAGTTTTTCGTCGGCTTTGGGCTGATGCTGATCTGCTCAACGGCCGCTATTTTGACGGCCCGCCGGTATCTGGCGGCGGGCTCACCCGATGGCGTGACGCCGCTTGATGGCGACGATGTGACGATCACAAGCCACGACTTAGTGGTCACCTCGATTGCCGGCTCCACCGCGCAGCTATTGGTCCTAGCGAGTCTGGTGGTCTGGATGGGACTGACACGGCGCGAATACCTGGTGCGCTGGGGCTTGTGGCCGAGTTGGAGCGATGTGCGGCTGGGGTTGACCGCTTCGCTGTTGATCCTGCCGCCGATTCTGGTGTTGGCGAACTTGCTCGACAAGTTTGTGGAGAAGTACGAACATCCAGTGCTCGAGGCGGTCAAACAGCAACCGACGCTGGCGGTGTTTCTATCGATGACGTTTAGCGCAGCGATTGTCGCTCCGATCTTTGAAGAGTTTCTGTTCCGTGCGCTCCTCCAAGGCAGCATCCAAAAACTGACTCGCCGGTTGGCATTCGCGCGTCAGTCGGTTGAAACCGAGCAGGGCGGGCCTGCGATTCCCGAAACGGTCACGCCGGCAGAGGTCGCTTCGTGGCCCTGGAATGCCGTGGTGATCAGCAGCGTGACCTTCGCGATCATGCATCTTGGCAACGGTGCCGCTCCGATTGCGCTGTTTTTCCTAGCGGTGGCACTTGGATATCTCTATCGCCAAACCGGGCGGCTGTGGCCGTGCATCACGGTGCATTTTGCGCTCAACCTGTTTTCGATGGTGTTGTTGGGACTCGAAGTCGCCGCCGACGCTGGCCAGTAATCGCTCAATCGCCGCGGCGTCCGCGTTCATCCCGCCCGGACAGGTGACCGCTGCTATTGATCGCAAAATAGAGCCGGAACATCAGCAGGATGCTCGCCATCGTCCCGCCCAGGCCAAGAATGCTCAGCTGGTGCAGCCCGAAATAGGTTGGCTGCGCGAAGATCACCGGAGGAACCTTCATCGCCAACAGCAGTGACGATCCAACGAACAGCGCGCTGGCGATCAGACTGAGCGCCAATCGATTGACGGTTGCACCGATGCGGTGGTGCTCCATGTGCACGCTCAGTTGCCCCCGTCGCGCTTGATCCAGCAGTCCGAGAATCTGATCCGGCACCACTTCCATAAAGTATTCGGCTTCGAGCAGCATCCGCCGGATCTGTTTGATCCGCCGCCGCGGCCCCAACCGGCGAATTGCGGCTCGGCGGATGAACCCGGCCATCACCTCCAAAGCGTCAAAATCGGCGCTGAGAGCTGACAGCGTGCCTTCGAGCGACACCAGCATCTTCAACAGCAGAGCCGACTGCGTGGGCAGCTTGATCCCGTGGCGGTGCAGCAGTTCACCGAGATCGTTGAGCGCTCCGGTGAGATCGAATCGGCCGAGATCCTGATGACCGTATGTCGCGATGAACTCCGCCACGTCGACCGAAAGGGCAGCCTCATCGAGCGTCGCGGGGGCGTTACCAGCGCGGCGGATCAGCTGCGTCAGCCGGCTGCTGTCGCCACCGCCAATCGCCATCAGCATCTCTTCGATCTGTTCCCGCAGCCGTGTGTCGATCCGTCCCACCATTCCGAAGTCGAGAATCCCAACGCCGCCATCGGACAGCAGCATCAGGTTGCCTGGGTGTGGGTCGGCATGAAACAGGCCGTGACGAAACAGCATCTGCATATAGACCGACGTGATCAGCCGCGCCGTCGCTCGCCGCTGCTCGCCATCAAGCCGCTCCATGGCCGCTGCCCGTGACAGATCCTGCCCCGCCAAGTGTGTCATCACGAGCACGCGGCGAGTGCAGAGGGCCGGAATGGGACGCGGGATGGCGACGCAATCAATCGAGGCCAGTAGGTTGCCGAACACCTCCAAATTCTGCCGCTCGCGGCCAAAATCGAGCTCGCGGCGCACCATCGGCGTCATCTGCTGGACCAGCTTTTGGGGCGAGAATGCCGCCAGCCCCTCGACGCGTTCGGCGAGCTGAGCCAGTCCCTCCAGCACGTCGAGGTCGCAGAGCATCATCTCCTCGATGTGCGGTCGCTGGACCTTGATGACCACGGCGGTGCCATCGGCCAACTGAGCTCGGTGAACTTGACCGATCGACGCCGTGGCCAGCGGCGATTCATCGAAATCGATGATTTCGCTTTCGAACCGGTAACCCAGCTCGCTGCGGAGGGTGTTCAGAATGGTCTGAGAATCGACCGCCGGAACCGTGCTGTGCAACTGCTTGAGCTCGTTGGCCATCGTCGGGCCGACGAGGTCTGGACGCGCAGCGAGAATTTGCCCCAGCTTGATGAACGTCGGCCCGAGTTCCGTCAGCGCCATCCGCACGCGGACCTCGCGCGAATGCGACGCCAGCGGCAGTCCGTGAGCATCCTTGAGCCAGTCGCGAAACGGCAACTGAGGAAACTGACTCAGCCAATCGGCCAGTCCATAGCGCCTGAGAACCGTGAGGATCTCCCGCCAGCGGCGCAAGTTGCGGTACAGTTGGGGGATGGCCGTGATCTTCATCCCTCCAATCGTAACTCTGACCGGAAAAAAATGGACCTGGCCGCCCTGCTGCTGACCTGTCAATTGATGATCGGCAGTGTGCTGCTTGCCGTTTTGATCGGTTGTTCGGCTGCCGTTGCCATCGCGCTTGGCGGCGGTCGGGCTGCGGCTGCGTTTTGGTTGTTCGTGTTGGCGGCGTGCGTCCTGCCGCTGTACCTGCACGCAGCAGCCTGGGAAGCGGCCGCTGGCAAGTTCGGAGTGCTGCGGTGGACTCAGTCGGCAGCCGCGACGCAGCCGCTCTCGGGGCTTTCAGCAGCGATTTGGATTCACGGGATCAGCGGCTCAGCTTGGGTGGCGCTCGCGACCGGATTCGGCTTGTCGCGACTGCCGCGGTCAGTGGTCGAACTCTCGTCGCTCGACGCAGGACTCGTTCGGCGGTGGCTGGTCATTTTATTGCCCGCATGCCGGCACTGGATCGCTGCCGGAGCGTTGTGGGTCGCCACTTTGGCGGCGACCGAAATGACGGTCGTCGACCTGTATGGTGTGCGGACGCTGGCTGATGAGTTTTATCTGTACTACGCCGCACAACCGTCCACTCGGGCGATCCTGCGGAGCGTGCTGCCGTTGCTGCCGATCGGGATCGGGCTAGCATTCGCACTGGGCCGGTCATTGCTCAGCCCCGCGGGCGACCGAGCCGGCGCGGACCAAGAAGGTGTTTCCGGTCCACCGCGTGCGAGCAGGAGAAGCCATCGCTGGCTGGGAGGCAGCGTCGGCTACGACGCGTCTGGCTTGGTCCGCTGGTGCGCGGCCGGATGGGCGACGATGGTGGTGCTGCTGATCCTAGCGGTGCCGCTGGCGAGTTTAATATTCAACGCGGGACAGCAGGTGACGGTGGTCGTCAGCGGCGGCGAGTCGCAAGTCGTCCGCCACTGGTCAGCCTTAGGAACGGTTATCAGCATCGGCCAAGCTACCAGCGTGTTTGCGGCCGAGTACCAGTGGACCCTGCTGATTGGACTGCTGATGGGACTGTTGGCAACTTTTTCGGCCGCCGCGTTGGTATTCGGGTGGCGTCCCACTGCCTGGCTGGATGGGCTGGTATTGGCCAGCGTGATGATTCCGGGACCGATCGTGGCATTAGCCGTCGTGTGGTTGTTCCGCCGCGATCTACCGGGTTTGGATCAGCTCTATCAACAGTCGCTCGTGCCGACCTGCCTGGTATTGCTACCACGCAGTGGCGCTGCGGCCTATCTGACGCTCCGCATTGCGAAGCAACGGCTGGAGTGCTCTGTGAGCGAAGCCGCAAGCTTGGATTGCGATTCCCGCTGGCGACGCTTCTGGACGATCCAGCGTCCGCGGCTGACATCCGCTTTGATGGTATCCGTCGTCATTGCCGCACTGGTGGCAATCGCCGACGTTCCGGCTACGTTACCGGTCATTCCGCCAGGTGTCTCGACGGTTGGCGTCCGTCTGTTTGGGCTCCTGCATAGTGGGGCCCGTCAGCAGGAAGCCGCGTTGGCTATGGGCTGGATATTGATCTTAGCGGGGAGCCTCGGAATGCTGGCGGTGTGTTGGCGGCTTCTTTCCGCGCGGTTGTGCCGGACCTAATCGTGTACGCTAACCTAGAATTGGCTGAAGCCGCATCGGTGCAGAGGTTGCATCGAGCGGCCGACGGAATACCTCCGACAGGATCGACATGCCGCCATTTCGACATTGCCTGCCATTCCTGCTCGCCCCTTTTCGGCTCCTCATGCTCGTGGCATTGGCCTGTGCCGCTTCGTCCAGCGGCGCCGTCGAGCGGATCGTCTATCAGGTGCCGGGCCGCGAGCCGACCGAGGTGGTTGCCGAGACGTTGGTGACAGCGCAGGACGGTGGCCAGATGGTCCAGACCGATGATGGTCGAATGCTGATCATTCAGCCCGAGTGGATTCTGAAGCAGACGTCTGATGATCAACCGCTGGTTCCGGTAGACGCGGCGGAAGCCGGTCGCCGCTTGCTGGCCGAACTGCCACCAGGCTTTTCGGTGTATTACACCAAGCACTACGTGATCGTCCATAATACGCAGGACAACTACGTCCGCTGGGTGGGCGGCCTATTTGAATCCTTGTACCGCGGTTTCCACTCGTTTTTCAAGAACCAAAGTTGGGATCTCCAAGAGCCTGAGTTCCCACTGGTAGCGCTGGTGTTCGCGGATCGTGCCAGTTTCGAGGCTTACGCGAAACCGGAACTCGGCGACACCACATCAGCGGTGATCGGTTACTACAACCTTGAAACCAACCGCATGACCACGTTTAACGTTCCCAACGCGGAGCGGAACGTGGCTACGATCATCCATGAAGCCACTCACCAGTTGGCGTACAACACCGGGCTGCAAACTCGGTTCGCCGACAACCCGATGTGGGTCAGCGAAGGCTTGGCGTTGTTCTTCGAATCGCCCAACTTTGCTAACGCCAGTGGGTGGCGCGGTGTCGGCCGCGTCAATCCGTTGAACCTCGGACATTTTGGTAAGTATGTGGCCAATCGCCCCAGTGAATCGCTGGCTACACTGCTGTCGGATGATTCTCGGTTCCGCAATAGTGCGACGGCGCGGGACGCGTACGCCGAAGCTTGGGCACTGACATACTACCTGCTGAAGACCCGGAAAAAACCGTACGTCGAATACCTCCGTGCCCTCAGCGAAGGCAAACCGTTGATCGAGCGCAACCGCCGCGAACGCATCGACCTGTTCGAGCGGATCTTTCAAACCGATCTGGCAACCCTCGACCGCCAGTTTCTGGCCTACATGGCCAAGGTTCGCTAATCCACAGGGCAGCCCGGCCGCTGGTGTGGTGCGAGCATTGGTTGTTCATCCGCGGCTGCCTCGATTGCTGACTGCAATTCTGCCAGGTTAAGATAGACGCCTCCAGCGACACATTAAGGGAGCCACCACTCCCTTTTCGGTCGTCATGGTTGGCAGATCATCCCCATGCACCAGCGGTTCACCCATGAAAAGCAATCAGGCAACACGGCGGACGTTTTTAAAGACGACAGCGGCGGCAGCCGTGGCCGGCGGCTTTGTGCCCTACGTGAGCTCGAGCCCGAAGGGGTTTGCGAACGAAGCGAAGAACGACCGGCCGCGGATCGGCTGCATCGGTGTGGGCAGCATGGGGACCGGCGATGCCCATGGGCACAGCGGTTTCGGCGATATCCTCGCGGTCTGCGATGTCGATTCTCGCCATGCTGAGCGCGCCAAGCACGATGGGCGGATCGGCAAAGGCAAAGCGGACAGCTACGCGGACTACCGCAAAGTGCTGGACCGGAACGATATCGATGTGGTCAGCATCGTGACGCCCGACCACTGGCACGTGAAGATTGCGATCGAGGCGCTGCAAGCCGGCAAACACGTGTTCTGCCAAAAACCGCTGACGCTGACGCTCGAAGAAAACCAGCTGATTCGCAATGCCTGCAAGAAACATCCGGACAAGGTGTTTTTCATCGGCACCCAGCAGCGAAGCGATAAGGATCGGTTCCTGCGGGCCATCAACCTGGTGCAAAAGGGACTGCTGGGGGACATCCAACGAATCACCTGCAGCATCGGCGGCGGTGACGTCGGTGGTCCCTTCAACACCACTGAGCCGCCCAAGGAACTCGACTGGAACATGTGGCTCGGCCAAGCTCCGGAAGTCGACTACATTCCCGAGCGCGGCCACTACCAGTTCCGCTGGTGGTATGAGTACTCCGGCGGCAAGTTCACCGACTGGGGAGCCCACCACATCGATATCGCGCTGTGGGCGCTGGAGCAGGATCAGGAGGGAACCGGTCCGGTCGAGTTTGATGGCAGCGACGCCAAGCACCCCGTGCCGTATGCCGACGGCTACCCGACCGTCGATAACCATTACAACACGGCCCATGACTACGCCGTCTCGTGCAAGTTCGCTCAGGGGCCGGAGTTGGTCGTCACCAGCCGCGGCGATAACGGACTGCTGATCGAAGGGAGCAAGGGGCGGATCTTCGTCAGCCGTGGGAAGATTGCCGGAGTGCCGATCGAACAGAACTGGGATGAAGGCAAGTTTGGCCAAGAGGATCTGGAGCGGCTCTACCGCGGCAAACCGTTCGAAGGCCACAAGCAGAACTTCTACCGCTGCATCCGCGAAGGCGGGCTACCGGTCTCCGACGTCTACAGCCACGTGCAGTCGATGAACGTTTGCCACCTAAGCGCCATCGCGGCACGGCTCGGCCGAAAGATCCAGTGGGATCCCAAGTCAGAGCAGATCGTCGGCGATGAACAAGCCGCCTCGTTCTTTGCTCGCGAGCAGCGTCAAGGGTTTGAAATCCCGCGCGTGTAAATCGGTGGTGGAGAGTTTTTGGGCTGAATCGAGGATCCCCTGTGCTCCCCTCAGCCCAGCACGACTATGCGGTGATCACGCTACGTAAGCCGACCTGATGGCCATCATTGCCCTGCTGCCGTTCAGCCTCTTCTTTCTGGCATCGTTCCTGCTGACCCGCCGCTGGTATAGACGCGCCGCCTCGGTGCCAGGTTTGTTTCTGGGGGCAGTTGTTCAGCCGCTGGTGACGGCTCTGCTTTTCTTCACAGGACTGGATCTGATTGGACAGTCGCAATCCGGTTCTCCGGGCGTCAGCTTCGCCTCTCTCATTAGATTCGCGGTTTTCACTACCGGAGTGATCGCAACACCGCTTGCTCTACTGAGTTGCCTTGGCCCCGTCAAACAAATACGGGCTCTTCAACACGGTTACTATGAGACTGCTCAAGACAACGGCTTTGCAGTCTTGATGATGGCAGGCATCATCTCCCTCGCTTGCGCGATGCTTGGCCTTACGACGTTTTACTTCTGGTTCGGACTTAACGATTGAAAACTGATGACGCTGGGGGCTGCGGCTCGTGCCCCCGCCC
>CALELC010000070.1 GCA_937904535.1 uncultured Planctomycetaceae bacterium | reverse complement strand
CAGCCTGAAGGCTGGACTCCAACCCGAGGCTTCTAACATGCCACCCGAAGTGAGTTCGCGGCAGCCTGAAGGCTGGACTCCAACGAGGTTTCTCGCATGCCAGCTACAGACTCGAGAGTGGCAGCCTGAAGGCTGGACTCCAACGAGGTTTCTAGCGTGCTGCTCAAAGCGACTACAATCCGCGCTCGGGGACGGGCAGCCATCAAATGAGCGGATGAGCCTTATTGGGCAGCCGTGGCCGTCACCGGTGAGACGCTGACGATCACGTTCTTGAACGCCGGAGTGCGACTTTGGGGATCCGCGTGCCGGGAAACGAGCACATTCGACTCCGGGTAATACATCAGCGCATTGCCGGCCCGAATCTGGTCGTAGCCGCGAGCTAGAAAACCGGTCAACTGGCCAGTGTCGCTGCGGACGCACACCGGTTGGTCGTGCTTCAGTCCAAGTCGCTGCAAGTCGCTCGGATGCATCAAGATCACGTCCCGCCGCTCTTGGTTGCGGTACAGGTCTTCTTCCTCATAGACGACGGTATTGAACTGGCCTTCGCTGCGGACCGTCATCATTCGCAGCTTGCCGTCGGACGTTCCCTGCAGCGGCGGCAGCGAGTGGACGTGCAGCACCGCCCGGCCATCTGCGGTCGGGAACCGGGGCTGATGCAGAATCCGCCCGCCGATGAAGAACTCTTGCTTCGTCTGATCGATCTGGGCGATCTCCTCAAAGCCAGGCACCACCGCGGCGATCCACTGGCGAATCGTTGACGTCTGACGCATCGCCTGCCAGTCGATTCCCTTTGCCTCCGGCACAACGCGGGCACCGATTTCAGCGATCACCTCGACCTCGCTCCGCGGCCCCGGCACGCGTCGTGGCCCACCGTCGCTCAGCCGCACGTAATTGAACATCGACTCCTGCGTCGTCGGTTCGGGTTCTTCGTCGCGAGCTAGCACCGGCAAGATAATGAACGACTGCGCCAGCCCGCGAGCGTGGCCCGTGTTGAGCGTCGTGCTCAGGGTCACGCCCAGTTGCAACTTCGACATCGCCTGGTCAGCGAAGGCGGAATCCGGATTGGAGCCATACAAGTTGCCGCCCAAACACAGAGCAACCTTGATCTCGCCACGGTCGGCGGCTTCGATGCAGGCAAGCGTATCGAGCCCCGGCGTGGTCGGCAGCTCAACGCCGAACCGCGTCTGCAGTGACTCAAAAATCGCATCCTTGAGCTTCGGCGTCACACCGACCGAACCGATTCCCTGGACATTGCTGTGCCCGCGAATCGGCATCAGCCCACAGCCCGGGCGGCCGACCATCCCGCGACACATGGCTAGGTTGGCGATCGCTTGAACATTCTCGACTCCGTTGGCGTGGTGCGTGATGCCCATCGTCCAAGAGAAAACCGTTGCCTTGGACCGGGCGTAGATCTCCGCCACCGCGCGGATCTCACTTTCCGCAACGCCGGACTTCGCTTCGATCTCGTCCCACGACAACGATTCGACCGCGGCTTTCCACTGGTCGCTGTTGCGGCAATGTTCGCGGAGGAAATCCTCGTCGCTGGCCCCGAGTTCACAGACCGCTTTGGCGATCCCCCACAGCAGCGCCAAGTCACCACCGATGTGCGGCTGGATATAGGTGGTGGCGATCTTGGTCCCTTTCAGCAGCGAAATCGGATCGCTGGGAACGCGGAAATTGACCAGTCCAGTCTCGCGAACCGGATTGATTACGATCACCTTCCCACCGCGGCGGCGGACGTGCATCAACGTCGTCATCAGCCGCGGATGATTGCTAGCCGGATTGCCGCCAATCAAGAACACGCAGTCCGCATGTTCGAGATCCTCCAGCGTGATCGTCGCGGTGCCACTGCCGACGCTCGATTGCAGCCCAACCCCGCTGGCCTGATGGCAGTAAAAGCTGCAGTTGTTGACGTTATTGGTGCCGTACACGCGGGCCAGCAGTTGCATCAGAAAGCCGGCCTCGTTGCTGCTGCGGCCGCTGAAGTACCAGAACGTCTCGTTCGGCGAAACCTGGCGCAACTGGCTAGCGATGCGATCAAACGCCGCCGCCCAGGTGATCGGACGGTAGTGGGTTTGGCCTCGCTCGTAGAGCACCGGTTGGATCAACCGGCCGCAGTTCTCCAGCTCGCGCGGCGTCATCTGGGCGAGTTCAGCGACGCTGTGCTCCGACCAAAACGTCGGCGGAATCCCCGGCTGCATGTCGGCAACCATCGCCTGCAAGCTTTTCTTGCACAGTTCCGGGAACGAGCCCTGCTCGTTGGTCATGCCACCTTTCTGCCCGCCCATGCCCAGCGCACAGGTCTTGCAAGCGTTGCGCGAGCGCATCGCGCGGTACAGCTTCCAAATCCCGCCCGCCTGTCGGCCTTTTTTCCAGGTGTACCAGATGGCGCGAAAACCGCCGCCGCTGCCTACTCTCACTGTTTCGCTGCTCCCCAAAAAGCCGCCACACCTGCACGTATTGCCTTACGCTGCAATCGGGTGCCTTGATCCCTTTGTACCGGCACTGGGTACCCTTGTCTGCCGCAGAATGACTTAGATCACCGCATTAACACCGAGTTAGTTAGGCCAAGAGCCGCTGCCACACAGCAATCTCAACGCCAAGACGCCCGCCGTGAGACTTGAGATCCCAGATCGCAGCCCACCCCATCACTGCTGCAAAGCCAGCAACCGCCGCGACTCTTCCAGCAGAAAAGCGACATCCGCAAACGGCTCGTGACTGATGTCCTGCCAGCGCACTCGGCCGCTGGCATCGATCAGGAAAGTGCCGTGCAGCGGCACCGATTCAAAATCGTCCCAACAGCGGTACGCTTTGAAAACTTCATGCTCGGGATCAGCCAACAGGGTCAGCGGCAGTTTCTCGCCATACGCGTTGATCCCTTTGCTTAGGTCCGCCACCGTTTCAGTGCTGATCGCGATCACTTCAATGCCCGCCGCAGCGAACTCATCGACCTTCGGCTTGATCGCGGTCAGTTGCTCGACGCAGTGCAGACAACCAAAGCCGAGATAGAAGATCAGGATCTTGGGCCTGCCGTGCGACCCCGTATCGCTCACCGGCGTTTCGTCCGCCGTCAGCGCAGTCCAGGAAGGAGCGGTGTAGGGGCGCCAAACCGCTGGGCCGAGCGAATCGAGCGGCGGACGCTCGCCGATATCGCTCGGCGGCTCGGGCTTGCGGCGCCAATCGGCTCCCACACCGGCTTTTTCAGCCACCGGCGTTAGCCGCGCG
>CALELC010000069.1 GCA_937904535.1 uncultured Planctomycetaceae bacterium | reverse complement strand
TCGCGGCCAGAGGATCAAAAACACCAGCAGACCGACCAGTGGAGCCCAGCCGAGAATCGCCACGTTAATGTCATACGAACCGGTGCGATCGACGACATAACCGAACAGCTTCTGGGTTGGCGAGGACGCGATCCAGCCGATGAACGACAGCATACCGGTCAGCCGTCCCATGTGGGCGACGGTCACTTCCTGCGTAAACGAGTAATAGCAGGGGAAGACCCCTAGGGTTCCCGCGGCTACGCACAGCAAGACCGCCAACAGCGGCCAGCCCTGTGGCAAGACTGCGGCCACGGTCGTCAGCGCCGCCAGCAACGAGCACGCGAAATAAACCACCACACGGCTGGAATGGACCCGGAGGCCGGCACGCACCAACGCCATCGCTGCCGCGCCGGCGGCGATGCAGCCGACATCGGTAAAGATGAAGTAGACCGAGTTAAAGTACAACGCTTCGGCTTCGGAATAACCGCGACCTTCTTGGAGGAACTTCGGCAACCAGGCGCGGATCAACTGCCACGACGTGTTGATCGAAATCACCATGAACGCCAGGGCCCAAAATCGGCGGTCGCTCATCAATTCCAGCACCCAGCCGAGCGGCATCGAATCGCCGGACGCGTCGCTGCGAGGCGGCGTCTCACGGCGGAGGTCGCCGGGCCGAACCACCATCATCCAGACGATCGCCCAAACCAATCCGGCTCCGCCGATGATGAAAAACGGGAGTCGCCAAGCATCGGGCTGCGTGTTGTTGCCGATCATCAAGCGAATCACGATCGGCGTTAGGATGGCACCCAGCGAGGCGCCGCTTTGCAAAATACTGTTGCCCATCACCCGGTTGCCGCGCGACATCACGGCCTGCGTAACGATCAGCGCGCAGGGCCAGTGCCCGGCTTCGAAAAAACCAAGCAGACAACGACAGACCAGCAGCGAGGTGTAACCAGTGGCTAGGCCGGTCGCAAAACCGACCGCCGACCAGGCAACCAGGATCATTGGGTACAGCAAGCGGACTGAGACCCGGTCTGCCACGATGCCAAAGAAGAGCGAGCCGACGGCGAACGCGATGCCGAAGACCAGTTCCAGATTGCCGTATTGCTCGTTGCTTAGATTAAATTGTTGGGTGACCCGGACCGCTAAATTCGCTAACGTTTGGCGATCCATGTAGTTGACCATCGTCGCCAGCAACAGCAGTCCGCTTACCCACCACTGCCAACGCGTCGAACGAGAGCTCGGTTCCATAGGCTTGCGATTCCAGGCGGGTGGCGGGAGATGATCGGCGGGAAAGCGGTCGGCAGGTTGCTGCGCAGAGCATGCGAACCGGCTGTGGGCTGCTGCCAGCGAGACGCTGGTGGCAAGCGGTGCACCGGCTTACACCGGGACGATCCGGTTGGCAGTATAACCCAGTGATCGAGCTGTGGTGGGGCTGCAGCCACCGCGGGCTCGCTGATTTTCATTTTCTATGTTTTCCTCGAATTCAACCTAGGAACCCTCATGCTGCTCCAGGAATTGACCGCGCCGCAGGTGCAATCGCTCTCACGCGACATTCCGGTGATCATCCCTATCGCGGCGGTCGAGCAGCACGGTACGCACTTGCCGCTGTTCACCGACAGCATGTTGCTGGGAGAAGTGGTGCGCCGCGTCGAGGCCCAACTATCTCAGCAGATTTTGGTGACACCGCTGATGTGGCTGGGCAGTTCTCATCATCACATGGACTTCGCTGGCACCTTATCGTGCGCTCCACGCCTGTACTTGGATCTGTTGGCCGGATTGCTCGACAACTTGATCGCCCATGGATTCCGCAGGCTGGTGTTGCTCAACGGGCATGGCGGCAATGACATCCCTGGCAAACAAGTCGTATTTGAGGTTCGCCAGCGGTATCGCGATCGCCAGGATTTGCTGCTGCTACTGGCGACCTATTGGGCCTTGGGCAGCGAACCCTGGCAGGGAATGCCTGAGATCGAGCAGCGTGAGATGGGGCATGCCTGCGAATGGGAGACGTCGATGGTGCTGCGGCTGGCTCCGCACCTTGTGGGCGATTACCGGGCTGCGGCAGAGGTGCCGCAGGGCAATCCCTTCTTGCCAGCGACCCGTGGCTGGACCATGCCCGATCGCTCCGTACCCGGGCATGTCGGCGCACCACGCTCTGCCAGCGCTGAAAAAGGTGAGCATCTGTTGGCAACGTTTAGCGCTGATGTCCAAAAGTGGCTGCAGCGAGTGATTGATTGGGACGGCATTTCTTGGGAGGGCTGAGATCAGAGAACTGCCAGCATTTGATTTTGGCTGGCAGCAACCACGGGGACAATCAACGATGTTAATCTGAGCACTCCGCCGCGCACGGCTGCGGCTTCCGCTCTCTCGAGACTGATCCACCAGGAGTCGACACATCATGTTCACTCGGCGCCAGTTTGTTGCAGCGTTAGCAGCCGGGGCTACAGCACCGGCCCTGCTGGGAATGGCGAATGAAACACCGCAGCGCAAGAAGATTGCCTTCTTGGGGACAACGATCTTTCGTCACTCGCATGCCCAGCATTTTCTCGATCGGCTCGTTCTCGGGGCGGCCAGCGGCGGTCGCTGGCATCCGTCGCAACTCGACGTTGCCTCCGTCTATATCGATCAGTTTGGGGACAACGACATCGGACGTCAGCGAATCGAGAAATACGGGTTGACGACCTATAAGAGTGTCGCTGACGCGCTGACCCTCGGTGGCTCCGAACTTGCTGTCGACGGTGTGGTCATCATCGGTGAACATGGTCAGTATCCGAAGAACGACCGTGGGCAGACGTTGTATCCGCGTTACGCGTGGTTCAAAGAAGTTGTCAAAGTCTTTGAGGCCAGTGGCCGCAGCGTGCCGGTATTCAACGACAAGCATTTGTCGACCAGTTGGCCTGAGTGTGTGGAGATGGTCGCCGATTCCAAGCGGCTCGGGTTCCCGTTCTATGCCGGTTCTTCGCTGCCCGTAACGTGGCGGTTGCCGGCAGTCGAAATGCCTTACGATGTGCCGTTGTCCGAGAGCGTCTGCGTCGCCTATGGCGGTGTTGACAGCTATGATTTTCATGCGCTGGAAACGGCGCAGTGTATGTCCGAACGACGCCGAGGGGGCGAGGTTGGGATTCGCTCGGTACACGCCGTGCGCGACGAAAAGTGTTGGGAGCTCTTATCGCAGCACGAGGTGACTCAAAGGCTGTTTATCTCCGCACTTTGCCGCAGTCATTACTTGCCGGTGGACAACGGCTTTCCGACCGCACCGGTTGATTTGCAGTGGGCCCGGCAATCGCTGCCGCAGATCACGGCCTACTTTATCGAACACCTTGACGGTTTCCGGACAACGATCTTTATGACCGGCATTCGGGACTTCAACTATGCGGGCATGCGTGCCGACACCGGTGAAATCATCGGCTGTCAATTCATGCTGCCCATGCCCGGCAGCAGCGCGACAACCGCTGACTTTTTCACGCCGCTGATTCAGCACATCGAGCAGATGATTTTGACTGGGAAAACCGCTTATCCGGTCGAACGCACCTTGTTGACTTCAGGCATGGTGATCGGCGGTGTCGAGTCGCTGTTCGCTGGCCAGCAACCCTACGTCACCGACCAAATGGCGATCGCCTATCGTGGTCCAGAACAGTCGATGTTCTGGCAGGCCTAAGCGGTCCGGCGTCTGAGATTTGAGAAGTGCTACCAACCGGCATGCTCTCGGCCGGTTGATTGGATTGGCCGCCATGATGGCTCCGGTGCTCAGACGCTGCAGGCGGAAGAGTTCCCTTGCAGCGGCGGTCGAGCCCGTGTTTCGTTCACCTGTGCATAGAGGTCGTCTCAATGGCTTGTTATTTTCGCGGTTCTGACATTCGGTGGTCACGGCAGGCGTGCTTGCTCGCCATCACCCTGGTGACCTTAGTGGCGTGGGGGCGGTGCTCGAGTCCAGCTTCAGCGGACCAATCGGTGCCTGACATACGTGTCTCGCAGGTGCGAAGAGCCTTTCACAATGGTGAACACAATGCTTTTACGGATTTGGTCCGTTATCAGGGTCAAATCTACTTGGCATTTCGCAGTTGCCCGGATGGACATATGGTGCATCCCACCTCGTCGATCATCATTTTGCGCAGTGCTGATGGTCAGCAGTGGGAACAGGTGCATCAGTTTTCGGTCGCAAAACGCGATACTCGTGATCCGCACTTCTTGGTGCTGAATGATCGTCTGTTCGTTTACAGCGGGACCTGGTACAGCGGCGATTCCACCTTGCCGCGGGATCAATACGATCTTAACTTGCACCTAGGCTATGCGGTCTTTACCGATGATGGGCAAGCCTGGAGCGAACCCACGTTGTTAGAGGGAACGTTTGGGCATTACATCTGGCGGGCAGCGAGTCACGACGGAACTGCTTACCTTTGCGGGCGTCGCAAACCGAACTTTGAGGTGGGCGCCAAAGACGCCGCTACAGTTGAGTCGCTGATGTTGGCCAGCACCGATGGCTTGGTATGGCAGACGCGGGCCCAGTTTCAGCCCACCTTTGGAGATGAAGTCGCCTTTCAGTTCGACGCTCAAGGCGCGGTGCTGGGGGTTGCTCGACGGGCGAGCGAACCTGCTGAATTGATCCGTAGCCAGCCGCCTTACACGCAGTGGCAGCGCAGCGATTTGGGGCATTACATCGGCGGCCCGTTGTTGGTTGCCTGGGGTGAGCGGATGCTCGTCGGTGGTCGCCGCAATCTTCCCGGAGTGGGCCCGCGGACGGTGCTCTCGTGGCTGGTCGATGATCGGCTACACGATGCTGCTCAATTGCCCAGCGGTGGCGACAATTCCTACCCGGGATTCGTGCAGATCAGCCCGACCAAGGCGTTGCTGTCTTGGTATTCCTCGCATGAGCGAGATCAACAGGGACAACCCATCACCGCAATCTATTTGGCGGATTTGGAGATCGATCCCTAAAAGATAGAAGATTTCGTAGGTCTGGCAATGTGTTGTGAGGCCTGGTGCACTTGAGGCCTGGTGCACTTGAGGCCTGGTGCACTTGAGGCCTAGTGCACTGCGAGGCCGCTGCGGCCTCACGTCGAGGCTGCTGGCTCGGCGGTTGCATCCGGCGGAACCACTGCCCAGGCAGGCACGTTGCCAAAGCCTTTCAGGTTTAACTGCTTGCAGTCTTGAAACCGATAGTGACCCGTAAGACACCGTTTTAACTCATCGCTGATTAAGGTTTGGCCAGGGAGAGCTGCCGTTTGCAAGCGAGCGGCGAGGTTAACCGCTGGTCCCCAAATGTCATAAAAGTACTTCGATTGGCCGACGACCCCTGCGGTGACAGCTCCACGGGCGATGCCGATGCGCAATTGGACAACGAGACCGGTTCGCTGCGAAATCTCGTAAACCGCCGCATGCATGGCGACTGACATCGCGGTGATGGAGTCGGCTGGCGATTCGTGCGGCGATGGTAAGCCGCAAGCGGCGAGGTAGGCGTCGCCGATGGTTTTGATTTTCTCTACCCGGTAGCGACCAGCCAGTTCGTCAAACGCCCGAAAGATCTCATCGAGCAGCATCACAATTCGCTCGGGACCGAGTTGGTTGGAAAGGGCCGTGAAACCAACCATATCGGCTAGCAGCACCTGCACGTCCTCGTGCTGTTGAGCGATGGTGGTTCCTGGGTGGCGTTTGAGGCGATCGACAATTTCACCCGGCATGATGGCTCGTAAAAGGTCCTCGGTCTGCGCTTGCGCCTGCTCCGTGAGATAAAAGGCGTAGTAATTGACGACAAACAGAATCGCCATAATCGACACGATCGTGGTGATAAAGATTTGACGTGTGAAGTATTCAAAGTTCGGAAGGTTAACGGCAGCGTGAGGAAATTGCATCCAGCACACCAGGATCAAAGCGGCGCTGGCAGCCGTGATTAAGAAAACGAGCCGAGCGCGGCGCAGTCCCAGAATTGCGAAGGCCACCGCGGAGGCTCCCATCAAGTTCAGGATCACGCCGGTCTCACGGCCCAGCAGCGAGGTGAAGTAGCTGAGCGACAGGAAGAAGACAACCGCAAGCCAGATAGCGGCGGCAGTGCGCCCCAGTCGATGAAACAGCGGCGTCGCAGCGGTGCAGATCGCCGACACCACGTTGCCGATGATCAGTGGCTGCAGCGAGACCGG
Organism: uncultured Planctomycetaceae bacterium; assembly: GCA_937904535.1. Lineage (GTDB taxonomy): Bacteria > Planctomycetota > Planctomycetia > Pirellulales > Pirellulaceae > UBA6163. Next base: position 6,942 of record CALELC010000069.1, on the reverse strand, counting down.
ATCGTGAATCGCAAAGGAAATCGCAAACGACAATGAGGAGAGCGATGCGAGATAACCCGTGACATTGGCGGCGATCAAACCGCGGGAATCGTCAGCCGAAAAGGTTGTGGTTCCGGCTTCGACGAGTGCCTGCAGTTGATGACACATCGCTTAAGGCCATCAGGTTTCATCGTTGGAGGGAGCCGGTTCGGCGGTCGCTGAGATCGGGGTCACCCGACATTCTTCCACGCCATGACCGGCGACCTGGGTGACTTCAAATGAAAAGCCTTCGTAAGTCACTGTATCGCCGGGAACCGCGGGACGACCGAGGAGCAGCAGGACCAGACCGCTCACGCTGTCGACCTCTTCATGCTCTAGCTCAACCTCTAAGTGTTCTCCGACCTCCGGTAAGCGCACCGCACCTGAAGCGTGAAGCACACCATCGGCGTCGCGATAGACCTCGGGATGAGCGGCGATGCCACCGGGTTCTTCGATCTCACCGACGATTTCTTCAAACAGATCTTCCATCGTGAGAATGCCGGCAGTTCCCCCATGCTCGTCCATGACGACCACCATTTGGGCACCCGCCGAACGCATGGCTTCCATCACGCGGTCGAGGGTGAGACCCTCGGGGACTCGTGGTACCGACCGGATGTATTGGGGTGGAATGGTGGTTGCGGCGAGCAGGGTTTGGAACAGTTCCTTGAGATGGACGACCCCTAAGATATGATCGAGGTTGTCCTCAAAGACTGGATAGCGAGTGTGCCGCGAGGTGCGAATGATTTCCTTAATGGTCTCGGGGGTAGCACTGACCGACACGCCGACGACTTTGGTGCGCGGCACCATCACTTCGCCCGCGGTGATCTCACCAAACTCCAACAAGTCGTTGAGCACGCGTCCGGATTCGGCGCGGAGCAATCCACCTTGTTGACTTTCACGAACCACGTATTGCAGTTCTTCCGCGGTGTAATAGCGGTCGTGACTGGCCGACGCTCGGCGAATACCAAACAGACGCAGCAAGCCATTACCGAGGCCGGCAAGCAGAATCACCAGGGGGAAGGCGATGAACTGAGTCCACTGTACCGGCCGAATCAACCACAAGGCTGAGGTCTCGGGTTGCTGCAGGGCGAGCGACTTTGGAACCATCTCGCCGAGCACGATGTGCAAGTAGGTCAAGATTGTGATCGATAACACGCTGGCGGCGGCGTGTGCACCGATCCAGCCGCCGACACCGGCCCAGCCCAACGCGTTGGTGATCCACTCGGCTAAGGCGTGTTCACCGTACATCCCCAAGCCCAGGCTGGCGGCGGTGATACCGAGCTGTGCGGTGGCGATGCAGCGATCTTGCAGGAAGGCGTCAGCCAAAATCCGGCGCAGCGAAATCGCCGAGGCATTACCTTGTTCCGCCATGCGTTCGATTGCCGCTCGGGGCGCCATGACCAGCGAAAACTCGGCGGCAACAAACATCCCATTGATGACGATCAAGCCGGCGATCGTGACCAAGACAATGATGACTTCGATCATGACTGCACCGGCTCCTGGCTCTCGGGCTGGTGCTTCAACAACACCGACGACACGCTGTGCCGGATCAGGGCTTCGACCTCGATTTTGATTCCTTGCACCACGACGCTATCGCCGACAGCCGGCAGCCGACCGAGCGAGCTCAGCACCAGACCGCCGATCGTCGCGGCGTCGCCAACCAAACGCGTACCGATCAGCGGTTCCAGTTCATCGAGGCGGGTGAGTCCAGGAGCACGAATCCGGCCATCGGGCAGCTGCTCGGGTTTTCGGTCAGGCTTCTTGAACTCGTCCGCGAACTCGCCGAACAACTCGGTTAACACGTCCTCAAGCGTGACCAAGCCTTCGACGCCACCGTACTCATCCACCAGCACCGCTTGCTGACAACGGTTTTCGCGGAGCAGAGCTAACAGCCGGTCGGCGGTGAGGCTGCGAGGGGCTGTCAGAATCGGACGCATCAGCCGCTCGACCGAAGGGATCTGGCCATGTTCGATGTAATGCGCGATCACATCTTTGGTGTACAGCACGCCGATGACATTGTCCTTCGAGCCGCGGATCACCGGAAAACGCGAGTAGGGACTTTCGGCGACGCGTTTGAGCACCACGTTGGTCGGGGCGTCCGCACTGATCGTGACCATATGCAGCCTGGCGACCATCAGTTGGCTGGCGGGGCGTTGGCTCAGGCGTAAGGCCTGGTGTAGCCGGTGCTGTTCTTCCGGTTCGAGCAAGCCGCCGTCGCGACTCTCGACGATCAGCAGTTCGATCTCTTCCGGCGAATGGATATGCCGATGACCGCCACCGCCCATGCCTAGCAAGCGGAGGATGAGAGAGCCGCTGCCATTGAGCACGACGATGAACCAGGCCAGCCCCTTGAGCGACCAGTTCATCGGGATGACAGTGGTCAGCGCGGTCTGAGTGGGAAATTGCAAGGCGATCGACTTGGGAACGAGCTCGCCCAGCACCATCTGGAGCACGGTCATGCTCAGCAGCACCGTTACCGCAGCGGTGGAAAAGGCCGTGGCTGAACCCGCCGAGAACCACTCCTGCAACAGCGGCGCTAACTGCAGGGTGAGCGTTGCCTGTGCTACTGCACCGAGCAGCAAACTGGAAAAGGTGATCCCGACCTGGCAACAGGCAACGTAGCGGTCAAGGCCAGAGCCGTCCTGGATATTCGGCAACAGCAGGCGGGCCAGGCGGTTGCCGTCCTCGGCGAGCGATCGGATGCGGCTGTGACGGACGCTAACGGCGGAGAACTCGGCAGCCACAAAGAGAGCATTGACCGCGATCATCGCAATGATGAGGAGCCAGGCGAGTAGCGTCATTAAAAATGGTTGGCAATGTGAAGCACACCCGGGCGCGAATTCATTGGGTTTCTCGCTTCCCGAGTCCGATAGGCTTGCTACCTCGGTAGCTGTGGTCGGCGTGTAAACGGACTCGCTTCACTCTAGGTGAACGGCCGCAGCGATGCAATGTATGGGCGGTCAGCGGGAGACAGTGAACGGTAGGCAATCCCAGCCTCAAAAACGCTCTTCTAGCAACGCTTACTCCGCTTCCCAAACACCGGCGGCAACAAGTTGTTCGGTGGCCGCTAAGGCCCAGTTGCGGTTAGCCGCTGGACTCGCAGGACTGGGGTGCAGGATGCGGACGATTCGAGCGTCGCTGCTGCGGCTCTGAGCTGCGCGGCGCAGACAGTCTTCGGCATACGCGCCGACGCCGACAAGAAACTCCGGCTCCAAGCAATCGATCACCGCCTGCAGGTGCCGGTCGCAGGCCGCAACCAGTGGTTGTCGCTCCCCAGGAGGCAATTTATCCGGCGTGCGATTTCGCGCACTCGCTTCCATGAATACTAAGGGACAGTAGTTGGCGACAAAGTGCTGGCGAAAAAAGTTGGCTGGTTCGCCGAACCGCTGACGAAACAGGCCCCAGAGCCGCTGGCCACTGACCTCGCTGCGCGGACAAGCCAGACCCTGGACGGGCCGCAGCGGATGTTCGTTGGCCGGTTTGCCGATCGGGGCGTCGATCCGCAGCCAATCCCGCACCGCCTCGACTTGCCCAAACGGAACTCCGGTTTGCGTCATGCCCCAAGGGCCAGGGTTCATGCCCAGAAACAGCACCCGTGTGGTCGCTGGTTGTGCTTGCAACAGGTATTGGCGATGAGCCGGCCAAGCGTAGTCCAGCGGGTTGTAGACATGGGTGACCGGCGGACCGAACTGCAGTTGCGCCGTGTCCTGAGCAAGCTGTTCGGCGGCGGCGATCAGGCGACGGTGTGGGGTGGAAATGGCGGGCGGCATGGGCAATTTGCGTCAGCGGACAATCGGCAGGCGAGCAGGCGGCAGCTGGGCCGCTTAGATTTCCAGATATTCTTCGATCGCCTCGGCCAACAGCGTCCGGTCGGGATCGTGGCCGGTCCACCGCCGGATCGCAACGGCAATCCGGTTGACCTCCAGGTCCAGCGGTGAGATGACGGCTGAGACGGTGCTGACGTAACCGCGAATGACTTGCCAAGGAGCCCCTTCGGGAGCCAAATCGACCAGCAGTGAGTCGGGATGCAGTTGCTGCAGCGTCGACTCGATGAGGCTTTCCAACTGCGGGTTCGCTTTGCTCTTCGCCGTACCTTTTTTGATGGGTGTCCCTGGTTTGCTGGGGGACCCTGTGCAGTGCGGGCGAAGCAGCAGTACTGGTCCAGCCAGTGGATTGAACGCTGCTTCCGGCTCGGCTTCGGCCGCCAGCGGTTCGGCGGGTAGCCCGTCGCTGGATGGTTCTGGTTGGGAGGGGGCAGAACTCGGCTGTTCAGCAGCGTCCGCCTGCGGTGCGTTGGGGTGCGGCTCGTGTGCCGGCGCCGTCGCTGATGGCGTTGAAGCCGCCGGAGAATCGCCTGCAGAATCGGCGGTTTGTGATGGCGTCGCGGTGTGCGGGGGCAATCGCCGCAGACCGCTCGGATCGAGAGCAAAGCAGGATGACGGCAAGTGCTGCTGATAGGGGACCACGGCGGCAGCGAAGGTTTCCGCATCGCCCAGAAAAACGCAGTGCGGTAGCGGCTGCGCGAGTTTTCGCTGATGTTCGGCCAGCAGTTTTGCGAACGCTTCGCCAAGAAAATTGCAGCCGACCCACTGGTCATTGGCACCGCGCTGGAGGCCGTCGATCCAGGTTGGGAGAGCGTCTTGCGCGGCAGGTGAGTCCGGGGCAGGGGCGGGGGGCAGGGCGGTGTCAGCGGCAGACGACTGCAACAGCGCGGCCGCGGTGCTGTGATGCGGCGCCGAAATCAGAGCGCCGGCAAAACCGAGGACGTCGATGCCGCTGACCGCCGCTGGCAGCGATTCCGCTGGAACGTCAAAAGACAGACATTGCCATTCCAGGCCCAACGCCGTCAAAGCGCGGAGGATGCAGAACTGCGACGGGTTGCCGGCGATCGGGTGACCGATCACACACAGAGCGGTTTGGACAGCGGATTCATCCATGAGCAAAGCTAGGAGCGGGATGGATTGTGGGGCTGTCGATCATATCCGGTCGGGAACGGGGGCCGTCGAGCGGCGCGGCTGCAACGCGATCAGCAGCACCGCGATCAGGGCCGCGACCGCGGCGATAGCCGACGCGGTTAATCCTTGCCGCAGCCAACCTGATTTCTCGGTGGCGATATGTTGATAACGATAGGGGCCAGTCGCCTCTGGAGTGAACTTTTCCATCTCCTGCCACTCGCGGACCAACTCCGCCGCGCTGAGCTGGGAATACATTTCCTCGATGCCGGCGATGTGCCCTTCGGTGGTTTCCGGGACCGTGATGGTGGCGTAACGGATCAAGCAGTAAGCGGCGATGCTGCCGGCAACGGCGGCAATCGCCAACAGCGCAGCGAAGGCCACGCGATTGCCGATTCGTCCGGATGAGGCCGGATTGCCAGCGGCTGCTTGCTCATTTTCTAGCTGTCGCAGTTCTCCCAATTTGGGAACGGCGATGGTTTGATTGCAGGCCGGGCACTGGATGTCACTTCCGGCACGGCTGGTCGCAACCTCCACGGGGCGAGAGCAAGCGGGACAAGAAAGCGTCGGCATGGAATGTGTCCGGGCAGAAAAATCGCGAAAAATCGGGAGTCCGCCTCAGCTTAGCAAAAAATCGCGTGGCGCCGGGGAGACCCCTAGAAATCCTGGGGGCGGCGCTGCTACGGCGACGAGGCGCCCCAATCGCTATCGCTTAACCGAGCGGCGGAACTGGACCTTGCAATGGGAATGACTAGAATCACTCTTGAGCGGTTGCCATCCAGCCTAAAACCCACCAGCCCGAGCGGAACGCTCTGCCGCAACCCGGGTTTCAAAAAAACGGACTGATTCGTCCGAATTGCGCGACCGCCAGAGGAGACTTTCGGATTTCCACGAACTATTTTTGAAGCTTACCGGAGACGAGATCGGCAGGACGGCAAGCAAATCCGTGACGGACATTTGCTAGCGTATGTATTGATCGAGTATTGTGCAACGGCGGTTGGTCGCAACCGCAGTTTGAGTTTGTAGCGTCGTGGATAATCGATCGGTTTTCGGCGATTCAGAACAGAGGTGTTTTGGGTTCAGTTATTTTTTTCGTTTGCGGCCAGACAGTTAGATTAGCGCACGATCGGCCGGGGGGCGCGCTTGGGACCAACAGCACATGCGACTCACCGCACAAGCGTTGAGCGGCTTACAGGCTGAAGAGGCTGTTTGAAGTACCGAAGTGATCGAACCGGCGCAGAAGCAATTTTTTACCATTTTGGTGTTGGCGATCTGACGCAGGCGAGGGCGTGGTAGAGTTGGGAACCCATCTACCACAGACAAGTTTTATCCGCACTGATTCAGCACGGTTAAGGAGTGCAGGCTTTGTACGAAACACTTTTGGATGATTTCGAAGACGATTCGCTACGTTCAGCCGACGTGGACGATGGCTTTCGTAAGCTTCCGGTGGATGATGATGACGACGATGTGGTTGCCGTAGCTGCTGCGCAGGCCGGTGATGGAGAAGTGCAACTGGAGAGCGCCGACGAGCTGCTCTCGGGGTTTGACGACAGCGAATCATGGTCCGATGATCCGGTGCGGATGTATCTGACCCAGATGGGCGAGATTCCGCTGCTGACCCGCCGCCAAGAGGTAGAATTGGCCAAGCGGATCGAAGAAACGCGACGACGTTTTCGGACGAAGTTGCTGGAAAATCATTACGTGCTGCTGGAAGCCTTCAAAACGCTGCGCAAGGTTCACCGCGGTCAGTTGCCGTTTGACCGTACCGTGCAGGTCTCGGTGACCGATCACCTGGAAAAAGAGCAAATCCTGGGCCGTTTGCCACACAACCTGCGGACGCTGGCCGTGCTGCTGCGCCGCAACCAACACGACTGGCAAACCGCGCTGAGCAAGAGCGCCTCGCAGCGCCGCCGTCGCCAGGCCTGGCAGTCGCTCGGTCGTCGCCGTCGCCGCGCTGTGCGGTTGATCGAGG
>CALELC010000068.1 GCA_937904535.1 uncultured Planctomycetaceae bacterium | reverse complement strand
TGTCGCTACGTGCTGCCCTGTCTCTATCTTTAGAGCCGGCGAAAGATTGGCTGTCAGACGTTCCTTTGAGAATTGGTCTGGCGCCAATTGCTTGAGCGACCCGGATATTACAGCAGCCCAGAGGACTTCAGATTTTTTATGATGGTGTCATGGGTGTCATTCAGCTTTTCTAGCTTAGCTAGCGCGGTAAATTGTTTGGCCGCGTCGGCCTTCTTGCCGATCGCTTGGTAAGCGATCCCGTCCAGCATCAAGTCCTTGCCCTTGGTAGAAATTCCCAAAACCTTCATCGCCTTGGTCGCGTTTTTCTCCGCCTTTTCGCGGGCGGCATAAAATTTGTATTCCGGGCTGCCCATAAAGCGGGTGATAATTTGGTCAGAAAGCGACCCGATCACTCCCCGCGCCTTTTGCTGGGCGGCCTTAAAGGCGGGTTCGTCCTTCGCCGTCACTGCGGCGGTCAATTGATTCCGCAGCGGTGAGTCGATGTTGATCTCCTTGGGCGATCCGGGTTTGATGTACTTCTTATAGATTCCATCCATGTTCCCTTTGTCGAAGTAGAAGAGGATGTTCTCATCCGTCTGTTCCTTGATCGAGAACTTGAGGAGCATCCCGAACAAAGGCAGATTTTTCTTCATGTCATCGAGTTTCGCCATATTCGTTCCTCTAGGTAGAAGGCGGTAGGTAATCGTCCGGGAGTAGCAAGAGCCGGGAGCTGGCCGCGGAGATCGTGGATCAGAATGTGGCACTGTACCAATGTCTACCGGGACCGACAATCACGCCAGCGAGTTGTTTGGTCCACTGGACTTGTCGCGCCATCGAGCCGGTTGTGCCGCCTAGGATGATTTCAATAGGAGACGCCTGCTTCAGCGTGAGCGAGGCTCTGATGAATAAAAGTGATTGGGGTTTGACAATAGTCAGTATTGACAAACCCAATCGTTGGATCAGCCGCTTATGTTCGGCGTATGGTTCAAGAAAGCCGGACGCTCACGCATGCCGGCTGGTTGAGTTTTCGGCCAAAGTCGAGCCCTGGCCTGCGAAGAGATCCGAATCTCAGTGCTGAGATTCGAGTGAGTCGGTTGGTGGCTGTGAATGGGCACGGGCGCGGAGGTTGAGGATCTCAACCATTAAGGCAAATGCCATCGAGAAGTAGATGTAACCGCGCGGCACATGGCTGTGGAAGCCTTCGGCAACCAACACCACTCCGATCAGGATCAAGAATGCCAGCGCGAGCATTTTGACGCTTGGGTGACGGTTGACGAAACTGGCGATCGGGCCACTGAAGGCGATCATCACCGCGATCGATAACAACACGGCACTGATCATGATCGTCAGCGGTACCCAATGGGCGCGATAATCTTCGGGCCGCACCATCCCGACCGCCGTCAGCACCGAGTCGAGCGAAAACACCATATCGATGGCAATGATCTGCATCAGCACCGTCGCCAGCGAGGAAAACACGCGTTTGCCACCGGCATCATGGGTCGGTTCGAGTTGATGCCCAATCTCCCAGGTAGCTTTACCGACCAAGAAAATCCCGCCGAGCAGCAGCACGATGTCCTTGGCCGTGATCGGCGTGGTGCCCTGCAGCGGCTGATGACTGTCTGCGGTCTCCGTGTCCGCTTCGGGAGTCGCCGCTGGGCCAGCGTCATGTGCCGGAGGACCGGATGCATGTGCCGCTTCGGCGCCGGGCATGGTGAACGGCAACTCGAACAGCACGGTCTTGTCGAGTGTGATCACCCACGAGATGGCAAACAACAGTGCAATTCGGCCGAGTGCGGCGAGCCCCAGGCCCAGGGTGCGGGCTCGCGGTTGCTGGTGCTCGGGCAGTTTGCCGGTGAGGATCGCCAGGAACACGATGTTGTCGATCCCGAGCACGATCTCCAAGATCGCGAGCGTTGCCAAAGCGGCCAGAGCGTTGAACGTCAGCAGTTCGTCCACGAGAGTCACCTGGAAGGGGCGAGGAACAGAATGCCGACATTGTGCAGGCGCGGTAGCACGATTGGGTAGACGGTGGACCTCCGGAAAACCGGTGGGGAGAGAATGAGGGAGGCGACGGGGTGGGAAGCTGTTATGGGGATGGGAGGTGGGCTAGAGCGCGGAATTAAATGGAAAGAGGCAAGCTGAAGCTTGGACTCCAACGGGGCGGGCAAGCTGAAGCTTGAACTCCAACGGGGCGGGCAAGCTAAAGCTTGGACTCCAGCGGGGCAGACAAGCTGAAGCTTGGACTCCAACGGGGCGGGCAAGCTGAAGCTTGGACTCCAGCGGGGCAGACAAGCTAAAGCTTGAACTCCAACGGGGCGGATAAGCTGAAGCTTGGACTCCAACGGGGTGAAATTTGCTGGGATTCGGCTGGACTTGGGGTGCGGAGGCTTCGTATGACCGGGGCGTGGGTTGCGACCGTGGGATGATCGCGACCGGAGCGTTTTGGCCAAGGGAGTGCAGAGACCATGAGCGTTAACTTTTTTGATTGGATTCGCGACGGCGTGCGGCAATCGGTGCTGCTGGGCGTCAGCGACGCAATCGAGCAACTCGGAACACCGGCCGACAGCGAAGATGTGCACCCCGGTGTGGCAGCCTTCCTGGCGAGCGAAAAAGGCGAGAAGAAACGCGTGGGCGTGGCCGCATCGACCAGCACTGGCCGAAAACGGCTGGGCCGCTCGCTGAAGGACATCGACGAACCGGTGGCGAGCTAATCGCATACCTTTCCGATCAGCATCCGTCTGCCGTCGCCAGCTAGCCGCGCGGCAGCCAGGGACTTGGCTCGACGCTCAACGTGAGCGGCTCAGGCAACTCCGCGGGTTTTGGCTGCGGTCATGAGCAGCAGCGGTGCCGTGGCCCACGGAGCGGCGTGGTTCGGGACGAGCGGTCTGTAGACGTAAGAACTTGGGAAAGGTCGAGGCTTGAGATTCTGCGGCTCATGAGGCTAGCCGCCTACCGATGACGAGCCCAACGGCATGGCACGCGTCGTGCGGCAGCCTGGCCTCCATCGATGCTGCAGTGAGCACGAGGAGAGCTGCTGTGTTGCCTCCTGAGCCGAAGCGATTGCCATGACCGCCATCCTGACGTTTCTTACGGTTCTGTCGTTGTCGTTCCTGGTCGTGCGGGTAGGAACCGTGGCACTGGTGATGACTGGGCTGTCCGAGGAAGTCGCGTCGTTTCAGTCGCTTTCCGCATTTTCCGGCGCCGGGTTCACGACCACGGAAGCGGAAAGTGTGGTCGTCAGCCAGGCACGGCGGACGAGCATCCGCAATCTGATTCGGCTGGGCAGTGCCGGAACCGTGACTGCGGTCAGCTCCTTGATTCTTTCGTTTACGGGCCGCGAACAAGCCGCGCTGACGCGGGTGGCGATGGTGGCGACCGGCGTGGTCGTGCTCGTGATGCTCTCGCGCAGCACGTCCTTCCAAAGCCTGCTCACGCCGCTGATCAAACGCGTTTTGATGCGTACGTCGCTCGTCGATTTGCGCGACTATGCCAATCTGCTGCACGTCAGTGAAGGCTACAGTGTGGTGGAGCTGGAAGTCACGGCTGAGAGCTGGCTGGCCGGTCGCACGCTGAGCGAGTTGCGACTGCGGTCCGAGGGAATTTCGTTGCTCGGAGTTTCGACGCAGCGCGGCGAATACATCGGCGCCCCGCCGCCGCACCAGTCCTTTGATGTGGGAGATCGGTTGCTGATGTATGGACGCAGCGGTCGACTGGATGAAATCGCCGAGCGGAAACGCGAGGATACGTCGGCTCACCTGGAGGCGGTGATCGAACAGCGCGAGGTCGATCGTCAACAGGACGAAAAGCTGAAAGATTGACCGCACACGCCCTTGCCAGCGCTGGTGCTGGTTCATTCAAGTCGACAAAAATCTCGCTGATGGTGACCAGACGTGTCACAGTGGCGATGTCTAGTAACCAGTCATCTGTCATGGTGGGCGGCGCTGGCAGCGGGTTTGAACTGCAGCAGGATTCGGGAGCCGATGAAGAAGAAACGGACACAACCTTGCCAGACCCAGTTTCTCGGCTGGGATCGGCCGCTGCTGCGGTTAGTTGTCGAATATCTGTGGAACGAGTATTCCGAAGACGCCGAGGCGAGTGGCCAGTGGCCGTTGGGCGGGTTTTTGGCGGTGTTGCCGACGCGGCGTGCGGCGCGGCGGCTGCGCGATCTGCTCGAACATGCGGCTGATGAGCGGGGATTGGCCGTGCAGTTGCCGCGGATCATCACCGTCGGTGATTTGCCGGAATACCTCTACCGGCGCTCCGCGGCCGAAGGCACGCTGCTGGCCAATGAACTGGAACGGACGCTCGCCTGGGCTGGGGTGTTGGAACAAAGTGAGCCGGAGGTGCTGGCGCCGCTGTTCCCGGTCCTACCGCCGCGCGATTCGCTCACGCCGTGGCTCGAGCTGGCCGGGACCGTTCGCCGGTTGCATGAAGATTTGGCGGCTGCCGAATTGTCATTCGCTGATGTGGCTGCCGAACTGGCGTCAGACGAAGCGACGGCGGTGGAGCGGAATCGCTGGGAAGCCTTGCAGTCGCTCCACGCCGCTTACCTCGCTTCGCTGGCCGCTGGCGGACGCCGTGACCCGTTTGACGCTCGCACCCAAGCGATCGCCCAGGGCGACTGTGGCAGCGATTATCACATCCTGTTGATCGGCACGTCGGACCTGAGCGAATCGGTGCGCGCGATGCTGCGCGCGGCCTGTGAGCCGGCGGCTACAAAAGGAACGCCCAAACACCAGGCGACGAGTATCACCGCCTTGGTCGCGGCCGATCCGCAGTATCGCGACCATTTCGATCCGTTCGGTTCGATCATCGCCAGCCGCTGGTGTCAGTGGAAATTGCCGCTGCGGGACGAGCAGTTGATCGCGGCCGGAGATGCCACGGACCAAGCCGCGGTGGCAGCCGGCTGGACCGCTGCCTTTGCTGAAAAATATTCGCCACCGAAAATCGCGATCGGCGTGACGGACGAGTCGCTTGTGCCACCGGTGGAAGTCGAACTGCGGCAAGGGGGACAGCGAAGTTGTCGTGAACTCGGCTGGAGCTTCGCTCAAACGCCGCCAGGACGATTGCTGGAATTGTTGACCGTTCACCTGGCCCAGCAAACCTGGCAGTCGTTGGCGGCGCTGGTACGGCACGCGGATGTTTATCAATTCATCGACGAAACCTTGGCCAGCGGTGAGCTGGGTCAGCGCGGCGGTCAGCCGTATGCCGGCGGACGCTGGTTGGTGTCGCTCGATGAGCTGTTGGCCGAGCACTATCCGACACGGCTGGACGTGCCGCTGTCCGCACGGATGACGGAACTGCACGGCGGTGCGATCGCGGCGATGACCGTAATCAGCGAGAGTTTGGCGGCGTTCAGCGGGCATCGCCGGATGCCGATTTCGCAGTGGGCTGAGGAATTGGAACGGTGGTTGACGCTGATCTACCGGCCGCTGCTGGCGGAGGGTGAACCCGAACTTGGAGCGACGGGAGTGTCCAGCAGCGCGGCGCGGCGAACGTGGGACGCGGTGGAGGCGAGCCGCAAGGTGTTGCAGCGAATGGAAAAACTGCAGAGTTCGCTGGATGCGGTCACGCAGGCCGCTCCGGCGATCGAACTGCTCGCGGGTCAGTTATTGCAGCTCCGCGTGAGCGATGATTCGGCGGAGGATGCGGTCACGATCCTCGGCTGGCTCGATTTGGCGCTGGAGGATGCGCCGGCGATGGTGATCGTCGGTGTCAATCAACCGTATGTGCCCGAGTCGATCACTGCCGATCCGTTCTTGCCGGGCAACTTGCGGACGCGGCTGCGGATGAGCGACAACGAACGGCGACTGGGACGTGACATCTATGCGCTGCAGTTGGTGCTGGCCACACGCCGCGACGTGCGGCTGATCGTGGGCCGCACCGGAGTGGATGGTTCACCGACGCCGCCGAGCCGGTTACTGGCTGCTGCAGAGCCTGCGGATGCGGCACGCTGGCTGGTGCGATTGCTCGATGACGATGCGGTCCGGCGGCGAGAACTGCCGACGCAGCCGCCCCGCCCTGCACGTTGGCATGGCCCGCTGCCGAAGACACGGTTGCCGATTCCGGTGCTCGACGGGACGTTCCGCGTGAAAGCGATGAGCGTGACTTCGTTCTCGGCGTACCTCAATTGCCCGTATCGCTTTTACTTGCGGCATGTTCTGAAGCTCGGCCCGATCGACGACGCTTCGCGCGAGCTGGCGGCCAATCAGTTCGGTGATTTGGTGCATAACTCGCTTGAAATCTTTGGTAAGTCAGAGGCGAAGGATGCCACCGACGAGCGAGTGATCGAAGAATCACTGTTGGATTCGCTCGACCAGTTCGCCAGCGAGTATTTAGGCTCGGCCCCCGCGCCGGCGGTGCGACTGCAGATCGAACAGGCGCGGCGACGGTTGCGACATGTGGCGAAAGTGCAGGCTCAGTGGCGTCGTGAGGGTTGGCACATCCAGCAGGTCGAAGCATCGGTTGGCGAACAGAACAACGCGGGGATCGATGTCGACGGCCAGCGGATGATCATTCGTGGGCGGTTCGACCGCATCGATCGGCACGAGGATGGCCGCTGGGCGATTCTCGACTACAAGACCCACGGCCATCTCCCGCGCAAAAAGCATTTGCGGAAAGTTGCCGGCGTCGATCGCTGGGTCGATTTGCAATTGCCAATCTATCGGTTGATGATCCCTTATTTGGTCGGCGACGAGGTGGATCCACAGTGCGTTGCGTTGGGCTATTTCAACGTCAGCGAGAAGGAAGCTGAAACGCGGATCAACGAAGCCGATTTCACGGCGGCGGAGTTTGCGGCGGCCGATGAACTGATCATCCGCTGCATCCGCGACATCTGGGCGGGCCGGTTTGAGCCGTCGCCCGATCCCGTGGAGTACGACGACTACGCAATGATTCTGCAGGCTGGCAGCGGCGATTTGTTCATCGAAGGGGATGAAGCCGACGCCTTGTTGGAGCTGCCCATCGGAATGAGCTTCGACCGCGGTGCGGGGAGGGACGAGTGATGGCAAAGACTCGCACACGAATCGCCGAGCGAACGACGACGAGTGGTGGCCCGACAGCCGAGCCGCTGCTGATCCGGGCTTCGGCGGGGACCGGCAAAACCTATCAATTGACCGGGCGGCTGCTGCGACTGTTGGCCGAAGGAGCCGCGGTCGAAACGATCCTGGCGACGACGTTTACGCGCAAGGCAGCGGGCGAAATCCTCAGCCGCGTGCTGCTGGCACTGGCGCGAGCGGCGACCGATCCGGCGGGCAAATTGATCGAGCAGCTGCGCGAGCAAATCGGGCTGCCGGAATTGACGACCGAGCAAGCCACGGCGCTGGTGCACCGCCTGCTTCGCGACATCCACCGGCTGAGGATTCTGACGCTCGACAGTTTGTTTTCGCAGTTGGCGCGGACGTTCGGATCGGAACTCGGGCTGCCGCCGGGCTGGCGACTGACCGATGAGATCGAGGACGCTTGGATTCGCGAGCGGGCGATCGATGTGATGCTCGGCTCACTGCAGACGCAGGAGGTCGCGGCGCTGTTGGCGATGCTCGGTAAAGGGGACACCAAGCGTTCGGTGCGGCGCGAGATGCTCGCGGTGGTCAACGACGGCTATGCCGAAGCGCGGGCCTGCGCGCCGGAGGCTTGGCAGAAATTGGCTGTCCCCAAAGGGCCCGAACCGGAACAACTCGCCGCTGCCGCCGAAACGCTGCGGGCGACGGTGATCGGCAACAAGTCGGCCGAGAAGACGTTTGTCAAAATTGCGGATCTGGTCGAGACGCAGCAGTGGGATCAGCTGGCCGAACTCACGCCGATCACGGCGGCGTATCTCGCGGCTCCGGGCGAACCGGTGCTGTATTATCGCAAACCGATTCCGCCCTACGGTGTGGAGGCGTTGCAGTTGATCGCCGATGCCTGTGCGGCGCATGTGTTGTCGCTGCTGCGGGTGCAGACCGAGGCGACGGGACAGGTGATCGCAACCTACGAGACGCAGTTGATGGCGATGAAGCGAGCGCTGCGGGCGTTCGCGTTTGACGATCTGGCACAAGGGCTGTCGGCCGTGTTCAGCGTTGTGACGCCGGGCCAGGCCGGCTACCGGATGGACGGCAACATCGAGCATGTGTTGCTCGACGAGTTTCAAGACACTTCGCCGGCGCAGTGGGGTGTGCTTAAGCCGCTGGCGGTTGCGGCGGCGCGGCCCGATTCGCCCGGCAGCTTCTTTTGCGTTGGCGACACGAAGCAGGCGATCTATGGTTGGCGCGGCGGTGTGGCGGGAATTTTCGATGCGGTGGCCGATCAGATTCCCGGTGTCAGGCAGCAGGAACAGAACGTCAGCTTCCGCAGCAGCCCAGTGGTTACCGCAGCGGTGAACGAGGTGTTTCGCCATCTGACGCGGCATCCGGAACTGGGCAATGGTCCGGATCCCGCGGACCATCCGAGCGACCGCACGGCCTATGAGTCGGCGGCGATCGCTCGGTTTACGGCCACGTTTCCCGAGCACCGTTCAGCCAAGCCGCTGCCCGGTCATGTGACCTTGCTCAGCGGTCCCGGAGGCAATTCGTCACGCTCGTCGAGCCGGAATGGGGACAACCACGAAGACTCGACCGCGCGATCGGTCCGGCACTTCCATTATGTCGCTGAGCGGATCACGCAGTGGTCGCAGGAAATGCCGGGACGCTCGATCGGCGTGCTGACGCGGACCAATCAGTCGGTCGCGTGGCTGATCCATCTGCTGCGGCGGGCGAACGTCGATGTCAGCCAGGAAGGTGGTAACCCGCTGACCGATTCGGCCGCCGTTGAATTGGTGCTGTCGGCGCTGATGATGGCCGAGCACCCTGGCGACCGGCGGTGGTGGTTTCATGTGGCTCATTCGCCGCTGGCTGAGTGGCTGCAGACGAGCCCCAGCGACGAGACGTATCAGGCCGCGGCCAGAGTCCGGCGGCTGTGCGAGGACGTCGGCGTGGCCGGCGCGGTTGAGCAGATTGCCGATCACATCGCCCCGCACTGCGACCGCGGCGACGTGATTCGGCTGCGGCAACTGGTAACGCTGGCGCAGAGCTATGAGCTCAATCGCCAACCGCGGCTGAGTGATTTTGTGGCGCTGGTGAGAGCCAAACGGGTTGAACGACCGCAACCGGCCGCAGTTCGCGTGATGACCGTGCACCAGGCGAAAGGGTTGGAGTTTGACGTCGTGGTGCTGCCGGAATTGGGCGGTAGTCTGACTCGGCAGGGGCGGCAAACGATCGCCATGAAAGACAGCATCGACGCCGTGCCTTCAGCGATGCTGCGGTACATCAGATCAGGGTTTTGGCATTATTTGCCGGTGCGCTGGCAGCGGTGCTTTGGCGAGCACGCGGCGGGGCTGATGACCGAGTCGCTGTGTTTGTTATACGTAGCCCTGACCCGGGCCAAGCATGCGCTGCACATGATTGTGCCGCCTGCGAACAAGCCGGATTACAGCACCAAGACGCCTGCGGCGCTGCTGTATCATGCCCTCGGCTGCACCGCCAATGCCACGGAGCCGGAACAGACATGGTATGAATCAGGGGATCCGCGGTGGTTTGAAGCCTAAGCGCTGCGAAGCTGCGCTCCCAGAGCCTGCTCACCGCTGGGACATGGGAGGCGCCCCCTGCCCTTTCCCGTCGTGTGGGTGTCCGCAGCGGAGCGGATCGCGACGTCAGCGTTGACTCCGACCGGCGCTTGCTGGTCATCTAGCCGCAGACGCTGTCACGCAGGGCGTCTTGCCCGGTTCAACCGGTGACGAATGCTAGCACCGATTTCACCGGGCAGGAGCACGGCGCTGCTGAGGAGGGGCGGGAGCGCAAACGTGAACCATCAAGCGAAACAACTTGGACACTCAACTCGATTGGCAGAGCGATGCGACTGGGCTGGATCACCGATCCTCATTTGAATCACTGTTCCTTGGCCGCATGGGAGCGCTTCGTCGCTCAGGTGCGGCAGAGCGATTGCGCTGCGGTCGTGATCTCCGGAGACATCTCCGAGGGCGAGGACGTGATGTTTCAGTTGCGGCGGATGGCCGATGCGTTTGCGGTGCCGATCTACTTTGTGCTCGGCAATCACGACTTCTATTTCAGCTCGTTGGAGCGGACGCGGCGTGGGATCCGCGAAGGAGCGGCTGCCGATCCACGGCTGCATTACTTGCCTGACGTGCCGCCGGTGCAACTGGCGCCGGGGATCGTGATGATTGGCGAAGACGGCTGGGGCGACGCCACGGAGGGCGATTACGCTCGCTCAAGGGTGCGGCTGAACGATTTTCAATTGATCGATGATTTTCGGCTGGCTGGTCCGTCGCAGTGGCCGTCGATGCTGACCGAGTTGGGGCGGCAGTCGGCGATGCGGTTGAGCCGCCAGCTAGAGGTGGCGCTGCGCGACAACCAGCAGGTGTTGGTGGTGACGCACGTCCCGCCCTATCGCGAGGCCTGCTGGTATGAAGGCCGGACGACCGACGATCATTGGGCGCCGTTCTTTGTGTGTGGACAGACGGGCGTGGTACTGCGTCAGGCGGCCCAGCAACATTGTGCTGCGAGGCTCGAAGTGATCTGCGGCCACACGCATCACGGCGGTGTGGCGGAGATCCAGGAGAACTTGCGGGTCACCACGGCCGGTGCCGAGTACGGTGAGCCCGCGCTGGCGTGCGTGATCGACTGCGGCTCGAGGCAGCTAAGTATTTGCTAGCAAAAGGCTTGGGGTAGGCAGTTTTCTCTAGCGGGTGGTGGTTTTGGTGCGGCGGTTGCATGCAAGCTCGCCCAGGTATTCTTGCCGTCATTTTGGCACTGCTGCTCGAACCGTCGCCCGGTTTTGATTGTAAAAGCAGCATTGGTTTGATTAATCAGAGCCCGCCGGTGTTCGCTTCGCGCGGGATCAAGAGGTGCAGGCTGACCAGGGGAATGGGAATGCATAATCAATGGAAAAACTTAAGTGTGATCTTTGGCGCGGCGTTGTCTGGCGCTCTGCTGGTCGGCACGATGATGAGTCTGCCGCAGCGAATGACCGATGGGATCTACGCGCAGCAAGTCGATGCGGCTGTTCAAGCTCAGGAGCATCTAAGTACAGCTCAGGGGCTTTCATCGGCCTTTCGCAACGTCGCTGAGTCGTTGCGGCCGAGTGTGGTGAGCATCAGCACGCGGGTAGCAGCGCGCAGCTCCCGTTCTCGCGGCGGCATTCCGCCAGAACTTCGGCGCCAGTTGCCGCCGTGGCTGCAAGACGATTTCTTCCGCCAGTTTGAGGACAGCGAATCGGCTCCCCAGCCGCAAGCTGCCGGCATGGGGAGCGGTGTGATCGTGCGGGAAGACGGTTATGTGCTGACCAACAATCACGTGGTGGAAGGTGCCACCGAGGTGTTGGTTCAGCTCAGCGACGGACGGAAAGTCGATGCGAAAATTGTCGGCACGGACCCGGCGACGGACTTGGCGGTGCTGAAGGTCGAAGCGACCGGACTGCACCCGGCGACGCTGGGCGACAGCGAAGCGATCCAAGTCGGCGACTGGGTATTGGCAGTCGGCAGCCCGTTTGGTCTTGAGCAAACCGTTACCGCCGGAATCATCAGCGGCAAGAACCGCGTTCAAGGGATCATCGGCGGCGGCCAGGGTTTTGAAGACTTCTTGCAGACCGATGCGGCGATCAACCCCGGTAACAGCGGTGGGCCGCTGGCCAACTTGCGCGGTGAAGTGATCGGCATCAACACCGCCATCTTGTCGCGCAGCGGTGCCAGTGCGGGGATCGGATTTGCGATTCCGGTGGGGCTCGCCAAGCCGGTGGTCGACGCGATCATCGAAACCGGTTCGGTTCGTCGCGGCTTCCTCGGCGCTCAGGTCGCGGACATCAACGCGGAAACCAAAGCCGAGTTTGATTTGCAGACCGACCGTGGGGCGCTGATTCGCGGCGTGCTGGACGGCCAACCCGCCGCGGTTGCCGGTTTGCAACCTGGCGACGTGGTGATCGAAATGGATGGCCGGCCGGTGGTCGGCGGGACGCAGTTGCGGAATTACATCGCCTCTCGGGCTCCGGGAACGGCGGTCAAGCTGAAGGTCCAGCGCGACG
>CALELC010000067.1 GCA_937904535.1 uncultured Planctomycetaceae bacterium | reverse complement strand
CTCCGTCGGTCGGTTCCGCAGTTCGACCGGCGGAGCGGTCGACCACACTCTGACTGCACGCTTTTGCATCAGGCACCTACTGCGCAGCATCCAACGAGAGTGACCTTGACTAAACCCGCTGCAACGTGCGGAGAGACAGATGTCAGAATTCCTTGCCGGTGAGAGTGAAATCTGCTGTGGGGACGTCGCTCTGCTCACCGTGCAAGGTCATGAGGGCTTGGTAAACGCAATCGTCAATGTCACCTGCGTCGCCGATCGCTCCGTCGGTCGGTTCCGCAGTTCGACCGGCGGAGCGGTCGACCACGCTCTGATTGCACGCCTCTGCACTTAGCTGCATCTCAGCCGTTGCGAGTATCCGCATGCCAACTCCTGTGCCCAGGGACGCAGCGAGACAACGGGGAACCGGCTCTCGAACGACTGTCCACATCTGCCATCGAGCGGCAACGAAGCCGAGTTACAATCGTGCCCATGAACACTTTGCAATCCGCGCTGGAACAGGCTTGGCAGACGCATCAGGCTGGGAACGTGGCGGCCGCAGAGGCGGTGTATCGCCAGGTGCTCGCGCGCCAACCGCAGAATGCCGCGGCGCATGTGTACCTCGGCATCGCGCTGTTCGACCAGCGGCGGTTCCTGGAGTCAGCTGCCGCCTATCGCTCTGCACTTGCCATCACACCTGGGTTCCCGATCTCTTGGAATAACCTTGGCAACACCTTGCGGATGCTCGGCGATGTCGAGCAGGCCGATGCGTGTTTCCAAAAAGCGTTGGACTTGCAGCCCAACTATCTCTCACCGCTCAAGAACCGCGGGACGCTATGGGTTTGGGCGGGTGAGATCGAAAAGGGGCTGGCTTCTTACTGTCAAGCTTTGCAACTGGCGCCCGACGAGCCGGAACTGCATCGCAACCTCGGGGTCATCTATCTGCTTCAAGAACGCTACGCCGAAGGTTGGCCAGAGTACCGCTGGAGATGGCGGTGTTTACCCGGTGGCAGACCCGAGCATCCGTTTCCGCTGTGGCATGGCGAAGACCTGCAAGGCAAGACGATTCTGCTGTATCCCGAGCAAGGGATCGGCGATGCAATTCAATTTGTCCGTGTCGGTCAGACGCTCCGGGCTGCCGGGGCGCGAACGATCTTGCGGTGTGGTGCAAACCTGATTCCGCTGTTCTCTTCGGCTCCCGCGATCGACCTGTTGATTCCGGACAGCGTGCCGCTTTCGCAGATGGCAACGGGGCCGATCGATTTTCACGCGTCGCTGATGGATGTCGTGGATGCTTGGGATGACCGAACGGGCGAGCTTGCGACGGCAACCGGCGGTCACGGAGCGACAGGCGGCGCGTACCTCGGAGTGTCGGAGTCACTCACCGACTACTGGCGTCGTGGGCTCGACGCATCCTTGCCGCGGCAGGCGGGTCAGCGGCGGATCGGGATCTGCTGGCAAGGCAATCCACAGCACCACGCGGATGTCTATCGATCGATTCCGCTGAGTGAGTTTCGGCCGCTGGCTGAGATGCCTGAGGTGTCACTGGTCAGTCTGCAACACGGGCCTGGCAGCGAACAACTGAGTCAGGTCGATTTTGCGGCAGCGATTGCTCGCCTGCCTGCATCGATCGATCAGTCCGGCGGTGCGTTTCTCGACACCGCGGCGATCATTCAAAATCTGGATTTGGTGATCACGATCGATACCTCCACAGCACACCTCGCCGGCGCATTGGGAGTGCCAGTGTGGCTGTTGCTCGGCCGCGTGCCCGACTGGCGATGGTTGCAAACCGGTGACACGACGCCCTGGTATCCGAGCATGCGACTCTTTCGTCAGTCGCAAATCGGCCAGTGGTCTGATGTTTTTGACCGAGTGGTGAGCCAACTGCGAACTCCGCAGTTTAGGTAGCAGAGTTCGCAGTCGAGGAGACGTGTGCTGGGGCAGTCAACAGCCGGCTGTCAAGCAACGCTAGGGCTTAGCCAGCCCTTGGGGCCGCCCGTCCCAGCCCCACTGTTCGTCGATCTTGATACCTAGATGCGTTGCCGCCGTTGCGACCGCATCGACGATTTCGACCGGCGAGGCTAACTCACCAGGGCGCACATCGTTGCCGAAGACGATCAACATGCTGTTGCGGATCTCGGGATTGTTGTGCCCGTTGCTGTGCGACAGGCCCGAGCCACCGTGGTCGCTGGTCACAATGATCAACCAGTCTTCCTCGGCTCGTGTGGGACGGCTATCGACTGCGCTCAGCACCTGACCGACCAGTCGGTCAGCACGTTCGATGGCGGCGATGTATTCCGGCACGGTCGGGTGAAAGCCTTTGGAGTGTCCCGCTTCGTCGACCTGGCCGATGTAGAAGAACACGAAGTCGTCGTTAGCCGTGGCCAAGCGTTCGGCTGCCGCTTGCGCACACTGTTCATCCGTCCCCGCGTAGTCTTTGTTTTCCGGCTTGAAAGACTTCGACACATCAGCCCCGGCATCGGCGGTGATGTGAACGGCGATCGGATCCCAGGTCACAAACGACGCAGCCGAAAGGCCAGGGCGTGCGGATTTGAGTCGCGCGATCACGTGCGGGTATTGGTCGTAGCGTTTGCCGCGGAAACTGTTGTCGTGCACGCCGTGCTTATCAGCCCAGACGCCCGTCAGGATGCTCGACCAACCAGGGCCGCTGATGGTGTCATTTTCACGATAGCGCGAGCCGAGGATCTGAGCCGCTGACGAGTAGGCACCGCCGTTGATCAGACGTTGGAGATGAGGCGCTTCGGCTCTGCGGATCGCATCGAAGCGGGTGCCGTCCATGCCGATCAACAGCACCTTCTTCGTCTTGGCTTTGTCACCCGCGGTCGATTCTTGGGCAGTTGCTCTTCCCAGCTCACCCACGGCTCCGCTCAGCAGCAGCGCGCCTAGGGCCAGTGTCAAACTCTGCATCGCTCGAAACATCCTCAGTTGCCTCCACAATTACCGGAACCACATGATGAGCCACCACATCCGCCACGCAGTGTAATCGGTGCTAACGCTGGCGGGGTGATCGGAAGAGACGTCGAATCGACATCCGCCCGGCCGGTACCCGTATCCGCGTCGCTGCGGACGCCGCCGGTGACTTCGAAGCCGAGATCACGGATCATCTGATAATCCTGTTCTGGCGGCTGGCCGCTGGTGGTCAGGTAATCGCCGACGAACATGCTATTGGCCGCATATAATCCCAGCGGTTGCAAACTACGCAGGTGCAGTTCGCGTCCACCGGAGATTCGCAGCTCGCTTGTCGGGTTGACCAGGCGGAACATCGCGAGGGCACGCAAGCAATCCTGGGGAGTCA
Organism: uncultured Planctomycetaceae bacterium; assembly: GCA_937904535.1. Classification (GTDB taxonomy): domain Bacteria; phylum Planctomycetota; class Planctomycetia; order Pirellulales; family Pirellulaceae; genus UBA6163. Next base: position 3,464 of record CALELC010000067.1, on the reverse strand, counting down.
GGTGAGTCGTCTGTTGCAGCGGCGTGCCGTCAATCGAATTGAGGAAATTGACCGGAATCGACTCGGCTTTGAGTTCTCGCAGCTGCATCGCCATCGAAATGATGTCGTCATGGGTTTCGCCCATGCCGATGATCCCGCCGCTGCAGATTTCCAGGCCAGCATCGCGGACGTGATGCAATGTCTGAACCCGGTCGGCGTGGGTGTGGGTCGTGCAGATCTTGGCGTAGTAATCTTCGCTCGTGTTGAGGTTGTGATTGACGCGGTCGACCCCAGCGGCCTTGAGCCGGCGGGCCTGTTCGGCCGTCAATAGGCCCAAGCACGCACAGATGTCCAAGCCGTACTTGGCTTTGATTTCGGGCACGATCTCTTCGACCGCCTTCATCTCCCGCTCGTTCGGTCCCCGAGCGCTGATCACCAGACAGTACGTCTTGGCCTGACGCTGTGCCGCTAGTTCTGCGGCAGCCATGAGCTGATCGCGCTGCAGGATGTTGTACTTGGGAACCGGTGCCGAAGAGACTTTGGACTGACTGCAGTAGTTGCAATCCTCAGGACATAGACCGCTCTTGGCGTTCATCAAGAAATACAGCTGCACGGTCAACCCAAAATGAGCTCGCCGTACGCGGAAGGCAGCATCCATCACCGCCAACAGATCCTCGTTGGGCGATTGCAGAATCGCCAACGCTTCTGCGTGCGTGACCGCGTGCCCAGCCAGCACCGCGTCGGCCAATTGGCGATAGTCCAATGAGCGTTCGGCTTCAGGAATGGCGGCGGAGGGAGAGTTTGTCGGTTCCGAGAAGGCCGTTGACATGGGTATGATGGGAAAAGCTGGAGTTGCAGTGTTCCGCCTTCCGCTGTGGCATCAAACCCCTGGCAAGCTGGCACAGGTGGATGGAAGCTCAAGCGGGGCTGTCGGTCCCGACACGCCCGATGCGTGTCGCAGGGGTGATCGTCGCCGCGCCGCGGACGTGTGACAAGCCGTCTTCCGTCGAAGGCCCCAGCGGTACGACGTGTTACCAGCGATCAACCCCACTCGACCGGCGTCCGAATAGCCGTCCAACGCAATCGATTAGCCCTATGCAGTTTTTCTTCGTTCGCATCGGCAGCTGGGGAGAAATTGCTCGCTGCCGAGTCGGCAGCGGCGGCCCCTATCGTCGAGGGATGCGCGTTATTTGTCGTACGGCGCGTGGGTTGGAAGTCGGTCAGGTAACGGCTGAGGCACCGGACAACAATCCCTTGGATTCCGGGGGCGACGGAGTCACCGCTTCATCGTCCACAGCCACACTCACGGCGACCGAATTAGCGGAGATGCCGACGATCTTGCGGGCCACCACGCCCGAAGACGAACTCTTGATTGCTCGACTGGAGCGGCATCGCCGCGACGCGATGGAAGAGTGTCGGCATTGTCTCGCCGCGGCAGGATCGTCAGCGGTTCTGCTCGAAGTCGATCAGGTGTTCGATGCCGGAACGCTGATTTTCTACTTTCTGACTGACCCCGCTCCGAGCGACCAGCAGATCGTTCAGCAATTGGCCGAACGCTACGAGTCAAAGGTCCGCAGCGGTCATTTTGCGAAGCTGCTGGCCAAAGGCTGTGGGCCGAGCTGCGGGACGAAGGATTGTGGCAGCGACGCAGGAAGTTCGTCAGGTTGCAGCGGGACCTGTGCGGTCTGCGTTGTTGCCGCCGCCAGGAAAAAATGACCGGCGGACAGGGCGGCGGGCGGCGAACGCTCGGCCGGCCGGAACTGCAGCGCTCGCTGGACTCGTGGGCTTCGTCTACCCTGCCGGGTGCTGATAGGGGGCTCGGTAAGGCCGTTTGAACAGCTTGGTAGCTTCTTCGTCGCCGACCGCGGTGTGTGTCTGCGGGTCGAAGGTGATCGAGCGACCTAGTTGCAGCGCATTGTTGGCCATGAAGCAGGTGGCACTGCTGATGTGTCCCTGTTCGATATCGGCGATGGGGCGGCCGCGTTCATCGATCGCGGCAAGAAAGTTCCGCATGTGCTCGCGGATCGCGGAAGCGACATGCAACTCCAGCCGCCAATCCTTTTGATCGGTCAAATCCGTGGGGTACTTGTCGGTCTCAATGACCTGCTCGCCGCGCAGGCGCTGGCCGCGCCCGCGAGGAATGAACTCGTACTTGTTGACACTGAGCTTGAGTGTCCCCTTGTCGCCGTAAATGATCGCTGCCCACGGATATTCCGGGTCGGGCGGATCTCCCCAACTGCGGTGGTTCCAGACGATGTTGAGGCCGTCGAACTCAAATAGTGCTGACTGGGTGTCGGTGATATTGGCCTTGGAGTCGGTCTGCACGAAGATCCCACCACTGCTGCTGATCCGTTTCGGCCAGCCCAAACCGAGTTGCCAGCGGACCATGTCGAGCATGTGGACACACATGTCACCGACGATCCCGTTGCCGTATTCCATAAACGCTCGCCAGGACCGCGGGTGGACGAGTTCGTTGTAGGGCCGCATCGGAGCCGGCCCGGTCCAGGCTTCGTAGTCCAGGTGCGCTGGCGGCGTGGAATCCGGCGGGTTGCCTCCAGCACGCATGTGGTAGTAGCAGCAGATATCCACATGCGCAACGGTGCCCAGCAAGTCCTGGTCGACCACCCGTTGTTTGGCTTCCATCAGGTGGGGTGTGCTGCGGCGCTGGGTGCCGACCTGGACCACGCGCTCGGTGCGACGGGCCGCATCGAGCATCGCCTTGCTCTCCAGCACGTCGACGCCCGTCGGCTTTTGCACGTACACATCCGCGCCGGCTTCGACCGCCGCAATCATCGGCAACGCGTGCCAGTGGTCGGGGGTCGCGATCAGCACGATGTCGAGATCTTTTTCCGCCAGCATCTGCCGGTAATCGGAATAGGTCCGCGGCAGCTTTTTTGACTCTTGCCGCGACTCAAACAATGCCGCTGCCTCGGCCAGCATCTGCGAATCGACATCGCAGATCGAAACCACTTCCACCGGCTCAACATTGAGCAATTGCAAGAGGTCACACTTGCCGTACCAACCGGCTCCGATCAACCCGACGCGGCGGCGTTTGGGGCTTTCGGCGGCGTAGGCGCGGCTGGAAATTGCCGCTGCCAACATCGCTGAGGTGCCGAGGAACTTACGTCGATCGATGGAGTGGACGTTCATAGCTCGCGGATCCCGTTGATCAATGTTGAGGGAGAAGAGAACACACGCATGCCAACGGCGGTACGGCAAAGATCAGACCGTGCACTGAGCGACCGCTTCGCCAAGGCTTTTCAGCGGGTCGCGCGTGGGGATGAACTCGTGGGCAAAGTAGCCGTCAAAGCCGGTATCCGCGATCGCTTTGGCAATCGCCGGGTAGAACAACTCTTGGCGATCATCGAGCTCGTGACGGCCGGGATTGCCAGCGGTGTGGTAGTGCCCGTAGTAGGCATGGTTCTCACGGATCCGGCGGATGATGTCCCCTTCCATGATCTGCATGTGGTAGATGTCGAACAGCA
>CALELC010000066.1 GCA_937904535.1 uncultured Planctomycetaceae bacterium | reverse complement strand
TACATCGCGCCATCGCCTGGGTGAATCACCAGATCGGTTGCAGGCAGCGGTGCCGCGGTGGCAAACGTCTCAAACGATCCGCTATAGCTGCTGCCTTCGGGCTGCAGGTGCACGGCGTAGATAAGTCCATAGCTCCAGTCACACAGGAACAGAGCGTTTTGATACTTGGCAGGGAACTTCGCACCGTAGCCGAACAAGATCCCGGTCGGTGAGCCCGGACCGATATTGACGGCTGCACCGAAGCTATCCGGGTAGTACTCCGGCCACTTGCCGGTACCGTTGCGCCAGCCAAAGTCGACGCCGCTGACGACATGATTGACGCGTGTGGGGCGGTACCAGGGCACACCGACGTCCCACTCCATGTCGGCGTCATAGGTGAATAGCTCGCCTTCACGGTTGAGCGCGAGGTCATAGTGATTGCGGAAACCGGTCGCGATCAGTTCCAGATCGCTACCATCGGGATTGAACGACAGGACAAACCCACCCGGAGCAAGACGGTCGGCATTGTGTCCGCGCGCATCGGGCATCCGGCCCAGCAAATGGTCTTCGGACCAGACCTGCGGAACGCGACTGCGCGCGATGTTTTTGGGCAAATCGGTGTTGTTGCCGGCGCACAGCAGCAGCCGCTTACCGTCCTGGGAAAGGATCACCGCGTGCGGCCCGTGCTCCGTTCCGCCATTGAGCGGCACCAAATGTTCCTTCTTGTGATATTGGTCGTCGCCGTCGGTGTCGGTCAAACGCCACAAACCGCCTTGCTCACCGCCCAGGTTCACGTTGGCGTACAGCGCATCGAAAGCACACAGCAAACCCTGTGCACCGGCGAGATCGATCGACAATTTCTCGACCGCGACCGGCTGTTGACTGACGTCCAGACGATACAGCCCACCGTACTGGTCCGACGCGATTAAACGACCCTTCGGGTCGACGGTGAGACTGACCCACGAACCCTGGGTGTCTTTGGGAACTTCATAAATCAGATCAACGGCAAAGCCGTTAGCAACCTTGAACATCTCTGCAGGTGTCACTCCCAGCCCTCGCGGCTTGGAAGTGCCCTGGCCGCCGTCCTGGGCAAATGCTGCGGTCCACACCGCGGCAGTGCCTGTCATCAGCAGGGTGAGAGCAAACTGGCGAAACTGGCTCATAAACAATCAGGCCTTGGGTAGATTGGGAGTTCTGGCCCCGGGGTGAGGCTCGTGAAATTCAGGGGCTTCAAAGGGAACCAATTCCGCCATTGTAGTCAACGGTGGGCGGTTGGTGCATGCTTGCTGATCCGTCACAATACAGACTCAGCCATTCTCGTCTCTTCGGAAAGCTCGTTTGCCCACCTCCCAGCTTGTCGATTCGTTTGGCCGCGTGCATCGCAGCGTCCGCATCAGCGTCACCGATCGCTGCAATATCCGCTGCTTTTATTGCATGCCTGAGAGCGACGTGTCCTTTGCGCCGCGACAAGACCTGTTGAGCTTTGAGGAACTGACGCGCGTCGTCCGGTTGCTGTCCGAGCAGGGGGTTCACGATGTGCGAGTGACTGGTGGGGAACCGCTGGTGCGGCGCGATGTCGACCGCTTGGTCGCGATGCTCGCGCAACTGCCGAGCGTCCGCGATCTGGCGATGACGACCAACGGGATCCTGTTGCCTCAGTTCGCCAAACGGCTCCGCGACGCCGGATTGCAGCGGTTGAACATCAGTCTCGATACCCTCAATGAGGAGACGTTTCGTCGGATCACGCGGCGTGAGGGTGTGCAGCGAGTGCTCGACGGTATCGATGCGGCCTTGAACGTCGGTTTTCAGCAGATTCGGCTCAATGCACTGGCCATCCGCGATCTGACCGAGCCAGAGCTGGAGTCGCTTGTTGAGTTCGCGGCCGCGCGGTCACTGACCTTGCGATTCATCGAGTACATGCCGCTGGACGCCAGCCGAACTTGGTCCGCTGATCAGGTGCTCGGCGGCGATGAGATTCTCCGCCGGCTCAGCGAACGCTTTGGTCGACTCCAGCCGATTGCTCCGCCGCAGCTGTCTCAGCCGGCCCGTGATTTCGCGCTGTTGGATCTGCCGGCGGACGCCGCGGGGCAGCATCCGCGAGTCGGCGTCATCCGCCCGGTGACTCAACCGTTTTGCGATGCCTGCGATCGACTGCGGATCACTGCGGAAGGAACCATTCGCAACTGCCTGTTCTCCAGTGAAGAGTGGGACGTGCGCAGGCTGCTGCGCAGTGGGGCCAGCGATGACGAAATTGTCGAGCAGATTGCGGCCGCTGTTGCGGCCAAACGCGCCGGTCATCTGATCAGCCAAGCCGGTTTCAGCCCACCCGAGCGGCCGATGTACCGCATCGGCGGGTGAGTCCTTCAAAGATGCGTCGTCGATCGTTAGAGTACGGGCCTCGATAACGAAGTTGTGGGGCCCGGCAAGCAACCAGCGGAGCCGGCCTCCTCGATCACTCTTTCCCGCCTGGCCACGCTCCTGCCGCCGGATTGCACGCTATGCAGAATATGTTTCGACTCGATAACGATGTTGCCGTAGTGATCGGTGGGACAGGCGAGTTAGGCGGATCGATGGCCGACGCTCTGGCGGCGTTTGGGGCCAAGGTCGCCGTGATCGGGCGGAGCGAGGAACGCGGTCGCGCCCGCGCCCAGGAGATCACCAGCGCTGGCGGAATTGCAAAGTTCTATGCCGCGGATGCGCTCAAGCAGGATTCCTTGCAGGCTGCTTGCGATGCCATCACGAAAGAAATGGGCACGCCGACGGTGCTGGTCAACGCCGCTGGCGGTAACCGGCCGGACGCCACACTACCGCCGGGTGCAGACTTCAGCGATCTGCCGACCAACGCCTGGCGGGAGGTCTTTGATCTCAACTTGATCGGCGGTGCGCTGCTGCCCTGCCAAGTGTTCGGTCGTCCGATGGTTGCCGCGGGACGGGGCAGTATCATCAACATCGCCTCGATGTCAGGAATCATCCCACTGTCACGCGTCGTTGCCTATTCGGCTGCCAAAGCCGCAGTCATCAACCTGACCATGTTCTTGGCACGCGAATGGGCCAAGACCGGTGTGCGCGTCAACGCGATCAGCCCTGGCTTTTTCCCCGCGGACCAGAATCGCAAGCTGCTGTTCAACGATAACGGCACCTACACCGAGCGCGGCGGCCAGATCATTGCCCACACGCCGATGGGTCGTTTTGGTGAAGCCCACGAATTGGCGGGCGTGGCGGTGTGGTTGGCCAGTCACCAAGCGTCTTCATTTGTCACCGGGCAGAACTTCGCGATCGACGGCGGATTTTCCTCGACCACGATTTAGAACCACCGTCCGGCGATTCCTCCGCATTCATTCCCCCGCACTCTCAACCAGAGGATTCCAGCAGAGATGTCTGTTTTAAACATTCGCCAAGATGCTTGTGAACTCGATTTCCTTTCGCTCGGCGCACTGGTGCACCGGCTCGACCCCGGCGTGCTGCCGTTCCGTCGTGCTAAGTCGTTCGACGTGCACGTCTCCGGTGGTGAATACAACGTTGCCGCCAACCTGTCGTACTGCTTTGGCTTGAAGACCGGTGTCGCCACAGCGATGGTCAACAATGGCATTGGTGAGTTGATCCAAGGCCAGGTCCGAGAGATGGGCGTGAAGCCGTTCTATAAGTTTTTTGAACATGACGGCGTCCGCGGACCGAACATGGCGACCGTCTACAGCGATCGCGGCCAAGGCGTGCGTCCGCCGGTGGTGTTCTACAACCGCGCCAATGAAGCCGGTGCAATGCTCAAACGCGGCGATTTCCCCTTCAAGGAAATCATGGCTGGCGGTTGCCGTTGGTTCCACAGCGGTGGGATTTTTGCAGCGTTGTCGGAAACGACCGCCGACCTAGTTGTCGAAGGGATGCAAGCTGCCGGTGAAGTCGGCGCGATCCGCTCGTTCGACCTGAACTATCGCGCCAAATTGTGGGACACGATCGGCGGTCTGGCCCATGGCCAAAAGATGATCGCCGAGATCGTCAAGAACGTCGACTGCTTGATCGGTAATGAAGAAGACCTGCAGAAGGGGCTCGGGATCGCTGGTCCGGAAGTGACCGAGAAATCCGAGAGCAAGCTCGATCCCGAATCATTCTTCGGCATGATCGACCGCGCGGTCGATAAGTTTCCGAACATCAAAGTCGTCGCCACGACGCTTCGCGAAGTGCACTCGACCAATCGTCACAGCTGGGCGGCAGTGCTGTGGATCAACGGTCAACGCTTCGTCAGCCCGACTTGCGAACTCGATGTCATCGACCGCATCGGCGGTGGTGACGGGTTTGGCGCCGGCCTGTTCTATGGCTTGTTGAGCGGCCGGGCGCCGGAAGAAGCACTGCGGCTCGGCTGGGCCCACGGCGCTCTGCTGACCACGTTCCCTGGTGACGTTTCGATGGCGAAGTTGCCGGAAGTCGAGCAACTCGCCCGCGGTGGCTCCGCCCGCGTGCAGCGCTAACACGTTCGGTAGCCAAGACACGTTGCGACTCGTGCGGTGGGCGATGACCTGCCGCCGAGTCTTGACCGGTCGTAGCGATTTTTCGGGCCGCTCCGAGCCGAAGCGACGATCTTGCCAGCCCCGCCGTGTCGATGGAGCGCCTCCTGAACCGATTACTCCGGTGTTAAGGACCGGTGATTGTTTTCAGGATGATATACCATGGCGAAAATCGACAGGCTGAAACGATTGTCCGCACTGGCGGTCATGCTTTGTGCCGCCGTGCCGGCCGCAGCGCACCATCCCGAGTGGCAGTCACATCCGGTGACGCCGCGGATCGATGTGATCCCGCCGTTGGGCAACAACTTGCCCTATTCTCACTCAGCGCGCTACAACCGACCGGGATATGTGACCGGCAAGATCGCGTACTGGATCGCTCCCAGTACTCGAGAAGCGATGTCTTGGCATCGCGCCGCTCATCTGGGTTACTACGCGAATCATGCTCCGCGAATGGTGACCCATTACTGCTTCCCTAAACCCTGGGAAGTGCTGGGTATTGGTGCTCGGACTGATACCACAGCACCGGCCGTAACTACTGGACCGGCGCCCATGTCGCAATCGACTGAGACGGCCACGCCGCAGGTCCCCCCCGGCATCGAGCTGGTGCCGCCCGCCGAGCTGCCGCCGCCGGAACAGCCCGAGCCCACGCTAGGTGAGCTGCTTCAAGAGGCACGCTAACCGGCTTCATGGGTGGCTTGCGTGATAGTTCTTGGGGGGCGCTGGCCGCAAAGTCGTCCTAGACTGCTTGGGTTATCGCGGTTGCGCTCAGCGACATTACAATGGGCCTACTCCCCAACCGTCCTTTTAATGTCGCAGAGCCGCTTATGCCCGTTCCATTTCCAACTTGCCGACCCGTCGCGACCTGGGCGTTTTGTTGTCTGCTCTCGATCGGTCTGCTTGCGCCGACGTCTGCGCTGGCGCAAATCAGTCCGGCTCAGCGTGATGAACTGGTCAAGCTGAGCGAATCAGCGCGGCAGGCGATTGACGCGCAGCGGTTTCCCGCTGTCGAACCGGCGAGGGCGGAGCTGCTCGCAGCCGTGGAAGGGTTGGACACGTATCTGTCGTCTCGAACCAGCCCGAAAAACCGAGCGAATTGGCTGAAGTACATTGCCGCCGATCCGTTGGTCGAAGCGCTCCGCAGCGGCGCTTCCCCGGAGGAAATCACCAAGCTATCGCAGGAGCTGCGAGGCCGGCTAATCGGCGATATTCGCGGGCTAGAACTGGGAGCCATACGGCGGCTGCGCGGGGCTGCCGAGCGCTTGGCGGCCACTGCTCGGTTCGAAAATCCCGATACCGCAACGCAGTTGGTGGATCAGCAACTGCAAGCGCTGACCCGTCGGTTGGAGGCGATCGACGGCATCGCGACCTCCGAGGATGCCGCGGCACTGTCGACGATTCTCGGGATGCTGCACCCCTCGAATCAAGCTCCGGCACTGGTGGAGTCGACACGGTCAGCGTTCTCTCGGCCGAACCTCGTCGCCTGGGTGGATGGGCGCGTGATCGAGCAAGCGATTGCCCGCGACGTCAATCAGACTCGGCCGGTTCGTGACTGTATCCTTGGAACGACGGTCATTGGTACCGGTACGCTGACCGGATCAGTCGTCGGCCGGCTGGCGCCGAGCCATGGCAGTGTGCAAGTCGATTTGATTCTCACCGGCCGCTTCAACAGCAATACCGTCGGATACAACGGCCCGGTTCGCTTGCCGACGGTGGGCCATGGTCAGGTGACGGCGTCGCGGTCGATTTGGATCAACGAGGATGGTCCTCGGCTTTCGCCAACCGTCGCTTCGGCGGATCTAAACAGTCGGATCACATCGATCGATCACCCGCTGCGGATCGTTCGCCATATCGCACAAAAGCAAATCGCGCGGAAGCAGCCGCAAGCTGAGCGAATTGCGACCGGACGCCTGCGTTCGCAAGTGGCCGCCGACTTCGACCAACAGACGCTGCAAGCGGTGTCGGGCGATCGTGGGGGATCCGGTCCACTGGGATCACTGTTGGGTGGCGGTGCGTATGCGGATTCGGTCGACCCAATCCAAGAAGCTCGCATCCTGTTTGCGCGGCTGAATCTACCGAAGCCCGCACGGACCGTCGGCTCGACGACTCAGAACGTGTACGCGCAGGTAACGCAGCGGGACGCCACTCAATTGGCCGCCGATTCGACACCGCCGCCGCTCGCGGAGCTGCTGGCGTCGGCTCGTCCGACGATCGCAAACCGGGTGCTGAAAGCGACCGGTGCGCTCGCGGCTGACGACCGAGCCTATGATGGTGCGGTTCAGCTTCACGAATCGTTTGTGGACAACATTGCCACTCGAGTCTTAGCAGGCCGGACGGTGAGCGGCGAACAGATCGATCAATTGCTTGCCAGCAGCGACAAACCGCTGCTGGAGATTGTCAGCGAAGAAGAAGCACAGGAACCGTTCGAGATTGATTTCTCCACGTTTCGCCCAGTGATTTTCGAACTCCGCGACCAAACGATCCGAATCGGTATCCGCGGCACCCGCTTCAGCCAAGGCAGCCGTGAATTGGCCCGACCACTGGAAATCACCGCGGTCTACCAACCGCAGCGGACCGCCTTGGGGACCATGCAGTTGCAGCGGCGAGGCGACGTCAGCGTCGATTTCCCTGGTGGACGTCGCTTGACCATTCAGCAAGTCGCCCTGCGGCGTACGATTCAGCGGCTATTTTCCGATCGCTTTCCTGCAACGCTGTTGGACCGCCCGCTGATGATTCCCGACTTCAATGACGCTGCGAAGCTGGAAGTGCGCACGCTGCGGACCAGTTTGATCGACGCTCGTGATGGCTGGCTTTCCGTCGCGATTAAGTTCTCCAGCACTCCAGCCAACGAACTTACCCTTTCCGAACTTACCGGTGGATAGAAACGTGTCGCAGAACCCTGTGCAACTCCGTGGGATTGTTCCGCCGCTGGTCACTCCGCTCATCAGCCAGGATGAACTGGATCAAGCCGGGCTGCAGCGACTGGTCGCTCACGTGCTTGCGGGCGGTGTCCACGGGCTGTTTATCTTGGGGACCACCGGCGAAGCCCCAAGTCTCAGTTATCGGTTGCGACGAGAACTGATCGCACAGGTTTGCCGCTTGGTTGACGGGCGCGTTCCGGTGCTGGTCGGGATCACCGATACCGCCTTCACCGAATCCGTGACCCTTGCCAAGGTGGCTGCGGATGCGGGAGCTGCCGCGGTGGTACTCGCAACACCGTACTACTTTCCTGCCGGTCAGACCGAACTGCTCGGCTACATCGAGCATCTGGTTGCCCAGTTGCCACTGCCATTGGTGCTTTACAACATGCCGAGCCTAACGAAGGTTTGGTTCGAGCTTGAGACGCTCGAGAAGTTGGCGCCGATCGAGCGAATCATCGGCATCAAAGATAGCAGTGGCGACCTTGGCTACTTTGCTCGATTGATCGAACTCAAAACGCTGCGCCCGGACTGGTCGGTCATGATCGGGCCGGAGGCGTTGTTGGGTGAAGCGATGCGCTGCGGCGGTGACGGCGGGGTGTCGGGAGGTGCCAACTTAGTTCCCAAATTGTTTGTGGACCTGTATGAGGCGTCGGCTAGCGGCAATCAAGATGCTGTCACCGCGTTGCAGCACAAGGTGATGGCCCTGCAGCAGATTTATGAGATCGGCAAATATGCGTCCCGGCACATCAAAGCGACGAAGTGCGGCCTGTCGTTGCTAGAGATTTGCGACGATTTCATGGCTGAGCCCTTTCATCGCTTCCGCCAACCGCAGCGAGAACAAGTGGCTGCAATCCTGCAGCAGCTCGATCTGCTGCCGGCTGCGAAGCTGTAATCTCGGCGGTTGGCACTGTTACGTGTCGTGTTCCTTGAGGTTCCTGGGGGGCTCTGGCGGAGAACCGCCGATGACCGCTGAAACCGGCGAAAGCATCTCGAGTTTCTCGCAGATCATCACCAGAGTCAGCAGGATGGGGACAGCCAGGAAAATTCCTGCGATGCCCCACATCCAGCCCCAGATCACGATGAACAGGAAGACCACGGCGGAACTGAGCCGCATCGATTTCCCGAGGATCGAGGGTGTGATGAATTGGCCTTCCAGCGTGGTGAGCGCGAAGTACGTGCCGGCGACCAAGAATGCGTAGGAAACGTGTTCAAAATTGACTAACGCCACAAAGAATGCCGTGGCAATGCCGATGATCGCTCCCACAATCGGCAGATAGTTGAGCAACATGGCGGCCACTCCCCAGAGCAGCGGCGAGGGCATTTGCAGCAGCCACATCGCCAGTCCAATCACCACGCCGAGGCAGGTGTTGATGAGTGTCACCCAGCCTAAATAGCTGCTCAGCGCATCCTGCACATTTTCAATGACTTCCACGAAGCGGCGTTTTGAGGAAAAAGTCGGAATGGTGCTTGTGAGATTGCGGAGCAGGTCATCTCCAGCCACCATCAAAAAATATAAGAGTGCGAGGGAGATTGAAACGAGCGACAGAACATTCCCCGTGCCAGCGAGGATGGGTGAAGTGGTGGTCCAAGTTGATTGTTTGATTTGGACTGGGACAGGTTCCTTCTCAACCATTGCTTCGCCATCCCCGGTCTCTTCGGCGATTTCCTCAGTCGCTCGGTTCACGCGTTCTAAGCGATCGAAGATGAATGATAGCTTCTCGCGAGCGATACTCATCGAGTGAGGAGCGTCCTTCAGCATCTCCTGCGCAGGGCCTGCTACGAGGTAGAACAAGATGCCGAGCATCAGGCTCAAGGAAAGCATCACGGTGGTGGCGGCCACAGCGGGCGGGACCCCGACCTTCGTTGCTCCGCGGACGAGCGGTCGAAGCGTCAGGTACGCAAACAACGCGATCGCAACCGGCACAAATAGGTTGCGCCCAATGTACAGCGTGTACAGGGTCAGGAGGCCGCCGCAAAACCACACGCCTGCGGACAAAGTGGCGATTCGTCGCCCCAGCGAGGGTTCCTCGTCAGCGGCTTGAGCGTCTGAAGTCAAAGCATCCTGCAGGCTAGCTGGTTCGACCGCGTCAACTAATCGGCCGCTGGTCGGATCGACTTGGATCGAAGCGGCAACGGGCGTTGCTGCAGGGGCAGGTCGGGCCTCGTTTGGGTGAGAACTCATGCAACATTCAACTGGCCAAGCGGAACTTCAGTGGGAATCGCAGGTACCAAGCAACCACTGTGCCAGAGGATCTGCAAACGTTGGATGCTGAACGTCTGCGGGCCACGACGGGCGAGCCGGAGTGGCTTCGCTGCGCGGCTGCCCCTCGAAACCAGCGGCGATTGCAAGCATAATGCAGCTGTACCCACCTGGTTCCCTGGCCCGGTTCGCCGCGGCCGCTCCGCCGGACGTACCGACGTGCATGTACCGGCTGCCTACCCGTGACCCGAAACTGGATTGCCAGCGTTATGTCTCAGTTTGTCTCGCAAGATACATTGCCCGAGTCGGATGGGTGTATCGTCCGAATCGCAGCCCTGCTCAAGCGACATCAACTGGCGTTGGCAGCCGCCGCAGTCTTGTGGAGCACCGCAGGCTGGGCGGCGGAACCGGACGAGGAACTGACGCCGCTGGCCTACAACCACCCTGGCTTAACCGTGGATTTGGGGGTGGGGCTGTGGGCTTGGCCGACTGTCTGGGACGTCGATAACGATGGCGACTACGACCTGATCGTTAGCTGCCCGGACAAGCCCTTTAATGGCGTCTGGGTATTTGAAAATGCGGCTGGCGACACGGCACAGCATCGGTTTCCCGTCTTCAAAGCACCGCGAAAGATCAGTCCGACGGTGCATTATGTGATGCCGAGCTATGTTGACGATCAACTGCGCGTGCTCACGCCCGGCCGTGAGTACAAGAACTTTCCGCAGACCGGCTTGGCCGAATACGTCAACCTACCGATTCCGGCCAGGTTTTATGAGCCGCAAGGGAAGCAGCCACGCGGACCTAAGATCCGTCACAACCAATGGCGATATGTTGATTATGACGGTGATGGGGCGCTAGATTTGGTCGTGGGTTTAGAAGACTGGACCTATTACGGCTGGGATGACGCATGGGATGAGCAGGGGAACTGGACCAATGGGCCGCTCCGCGGCTATGTGTTTCTGTTTCGTAATCAGGGAACTACGGACCAACCGGAGTATGCCGAGCCGGTGAAGTTGCAAGCCGGCAGCGAGGTCATCGACGTGTATGGTTGTCCGTCCCCTAACTTTGTCGACTTCGATGGGGATGGCGACCTCGACTTACTCTGTGGTGAGTTCCTCGACGGATTTACTTACTTCGAAAACATAGGCACCCGGCGGGATCCGGTGTACGCAGCCGGCCGAAAACTGCAGACGCCTGACGGTTCTCCACTGGTGATGGACCTGCAGATGATCGTGCCGATTGCGTTCGATTGGGATCGGGATGGCGATCCCGATTTGATCGTAGGCGATGAAGACGGCCGGGTCGCACTGATTGAAAACACCGGTCGATTGACGCCCGATCGCATGCCACAGTTTCTCCCACCGCGGTACTTTCAACAGGAGGCGACGGATCTGAAGTGTGGCGCGCTGGCAACACCGGCTGCGTTTGACTGGGATGGAGATGGTGACGAGGACATCCTTTGTGGCAATACCGCTGGGTATATTGAGTTCTTTGAAAATCTCAGCGGCCCAGGTGTGGAAAATCCAAAGTGGGCGGCGCCGGTACGCTTGACTGCCGACGGTCAGCCAGTACGGGTTCTGGCTGGTCCCAATGGCAGCATCCAAGGACCGGCTGAAGCCAAATGGGGCTATACCTGTCTCAGTGTCGCGGATTGGGATCATGACGGGCTGCCGGATCTGCTGATCAATACGATTTGGGGCAAAATCCAGTGGCTGAAGAATGTCGGGACGCGGACACAGCCCGAACTTTCCCAGCCACAGAGCATTGAGGTAGCTTGGACCGGCGAGCCGCCGAAGCCCGCCTGGACATGGTGGCAACCGGAGCCGAATGAGTGGGCGACTCAGTGGCGAACCACCCCCGTCGCGATTGACTGGACGGGGGACGGTCTAACGGATCTCGTGGGGCTGGATCACGAAGGTTATTTGACACTGTTGCGACGGGAACGCCGCGGCGACCAACTGGTGCTGCTGCCACCGGAGCGGGTGTTCTATGGCGAAAATCTTTCGGTCACTGACAGCCGGCACACGATCGTCGATAGCCAAGCCGGACCGCTACGGCTCAACAATGGCCGTGCTGGAGCCAGCGGCCGGCGAAAACTGTGGATCGCCGATTGGGATCGAGATGGCCGATTGGATGTCCTCGCCAATTCGACCAGCGCTCATTTCCTCAAGCAGACACGAGTCGAGGAACTCCAGACCGGTGGGCAACGCTGGCACTTTGCGGACCAGGGCGTGGTCACGTCCAAAAACATCCAGGGACATTCGACCAGTCCGACGGTGGTCGATTTCAATGCCGACGGCGTGGTCGACCTGCTGATTGGCGCCGAAGATGGGCGGTTGTACTACCTGCGAAACCCGTTTGCTGCCGAGTAGACCTCGCCCGCAGAGTGATTGGCGCTGCGGCTATTCGCGGGATTGTTTGGTAAACGCTTCGAAACGGCGGAGCGTTTCTGGGCTGACATGGTGTTCGATCCCTTCGGTATCGATCGCCGCGGTCTTGGCAGACACGCCGAGCGCTAACAGAAACTGATAGACCGTTTCGTGCCGCTGGCGTGATTGTTGCGCGAGTTTGGCTCCTGCAGGAGTCAGCCGCACAGGCTGATAGGGTTCGGTCTGCACCAGGCCTACCGTCACCAGTCGGTTGAGGATCCGGCTGACCGTCACATGACTGACCGCGAATCGGGCGGCCAGGTCGACCACGCGGCAGGTCGATTGTGCAGCGATGATATCGGCGATCGCTTCGACGTAGTCTTCTGCCGTTTCCGTGGCATGGTCACTGCGCGTGCGGCGGTGTGAGACAGAAGTGCTAGACGCCGGCTTGCTCGAAGCTTTCAAAACATTTTTCCCATCGCTCGGATGCGGCCGCGGTGGGCGACCGGCCTGCCTGTGCGCTTCAGTATAGACCTTGACATCGCAGTCGCAACGCCTAGGCTAGACAAGCCGAAATGTAGCCATGGCTACGATTGATCGGGGGTTCGCTGGCCTTCCCAGTGAGCCGCATGCGGACCAGATCTGTAGGAGTTCGCTATTGGAAAGAGTAATTTGGGATTCACTTGCACACTGGCTGCTGGTGAGTTGTTTGGCGGCCTTGTGTGGCTGCGCACCATCGAGCGCTGAACCGGATCTGCCATCATCTGAATCCTCCTCGATTCATGTGGTTGCCACGGTGGCGATGGTCGCTGATTTGGTGCGAAACGTGGGTGGCCCTCATGTTCAGGTGACGCAGTTGATGGGACCTGGAGTCGATCCGCACCTCTACAAAGTCACCCGTGATGATGTCCGTGCGATCTTTGCTGGCGATGTGATCTTTTACTCGGGGTTGATGCTCGAAGGCAAAATGACTCACACGCTGCAGCAGATGGCGCTGCGCAAGTCTGTGATCGGAGTGGCGGAGCGTTTGCCGACCAGTCGCCTGCTTGGCGACAGCGAAGCGACACGCGATGGCTCTTCGCATCACGCGGATCCCCACGTGTGGATGGATGTCGCGCTGTGGGCGGAGACGCTGCCGGTGATCTGTGAGGCGCTCACAGCACTGGCGCCTCAGTATGCCGAGGATTTCCGTGCCAATGCCCAGCGATATCAGCAGGAGCTGCAAACGCTGCATCAGTATGGGCTGGACGCCATCAGCTCGATCCCACCGCTGCGCCGGCAGTTGATCACATCCCATGATGCGTTTGGCTATTTTGGCCGTGCGTACGGCTTAGAAGTCCGCGGGGTGCAGGGGCTATCGACCGATTCCGAGGCGGGTTTGATGCGAATCAATCAATTGGTGGATCTGATCGTGGGACGGCAGGTAGCGGCCGTATTTGTCGAGAGCAGCGTGCCGCGAAAGAGTCTGGAGGCGGTGATTGAGGGGGCAGCGGCGCGCGGCCACCAAGTGGAAATCGGCGGCGAGTTGTATTCCGATTCCGGTGGAGCCGAGGGCACTTACGAAGGGACCTACGTGGGCATGATGGATCACAATTTCACACGCGTTGCCCGGGCCCTCGGCGGGACGGCGCCGCTCGAGGGATTGCAGGGGCGGCTCGCTGCGGACCATGCGATAGAGGACTCGCAGCATGAGTGATTTACCGCTGTCGGTCGATGATCTAACGGTTGCCTATCACCGCAAACCGGTCATCTGGGATGTGGCGTTAGATGTCACGCCGGGCTCGCTAGTGGCCATTGTCGGACCCAATGGCGCCGGCAAGAGCACGCTGCTGAAAGCCTGTATGGAGCTGATTACACCGGCATCAGGACGGGTGCGATTTTTCGGTCAGCCGTATCACGAAGTGCGACACCGCGTCGCCTATGTGCCCCAGCGGGAAAGCGTTGATTGGGATTTCCCCATCAACACGCTCGATGTGGTGGCGATGGGGCTCTACCGTCAGATCGGTTGGTGCCGCCCTGTCCGCAAGCGACACCTGCAAGCGGCCCGCGAAGCCTTGCAACGTGTGGGCATCGGCGATTTGGCGACGCGCCAAATCAGCCAG